>JAIRQG010000018.1 GCA_031256615.1 Candidatus Methanoplasma sp.
GCCTCCCATGCCAGAAGCAGGAGGATGACGGTGTCGGCGCACATTGCCAGCATGCAGGAAATGAACAGTAAGCAGACAGATGCGGAGTATTTGCCTCCGGCGGGGGTCGAGGCGGAACGTAGCATGTGGGACAGGACCGCCAGGAATACGATCGACGAGATGGAGATCATCATGGACGAAAGCTCGTCTATGAGCACGGAGTAGGACCCCCATGCCGATGGGATCGGGAATGTATATGCGATATTCCCTCCGTAAAGGAACAGCGGATATGCCAATATCCCGAAGAATGCGGACAATCCGCACAAGGATACGGCAATATGCCTGGAATGTCTTGCTGAGATCATCCCTGTCATCATCCCGATGGCCGCAGGGAGTAACATCAGGACCAAGTATATGCTGTCATGCTCAGAAAACATCATGCATCCCTTTACAATCCGACATATCTGTACCAGATACCCCTTATTTCTGTGATTAATCCATAAATGGATGCTATTTAAATGCTTTTATCCGCGGAGCGATAAAGCGTATATTTTCGGCTGTGTAAATATTTATATGGCAGAGAAGAATCTGTGGGTGCATGGCAAAGAAGAAAAGGCGCATAGTCGAAGAGAAAGAGGAGGAATATGAGTTCATACCTTCTGAGTTCGATGAGCGCGAATTCATTCTCAAGGATATCTACGGGACGAAGGTACTGTTCGTCATAACGGGCCTGGCGGTAGTGATGGGGATAATAGCCTCTTTGCTTTACATTTCCCTTAACGGCGACATGAGATGGATCGTCGCAACAATTTTGGTATTCGCGATGGTACTTGCGATGAAGAAACTGCTCATGATGCTGGGATTCCGCGCCGATCTTCTTGAGATGAAGACCATGCTGGGGAATTATCTTATTTTCCTGATGCTTGCGCTGGGCGTGTGCATAGTGCTTATCAATGTGATCTGAGCGCTCAGACCTCCCAGCTGTTCATCGGGTCAAGTAATTCTGTGAGCAGCAAAGGGTTCGTCTCGTTAAGGGATGCTTCGTGATCCCTTATTTTCATATTATCGGGGTCTATCTCTCTTCCTATGCCGGAGACCGCCGCCTCGTCGGCAAGCATCTCCTTCGCGGTGAAGTACATCCTTTCAGCGATCACATTCCAGCACCCGTCCTCTATAAAGGGCGGGCCGTAGATGTTGTTCTTCCATTTTGAAAGGAAAGAATCGGCCGCCCTTACCCAGACGGGCGGTCCCGCATGTTTATATGTTTTTGAGAGGACATCGCGCTCCAGTTCGAAGACGATCTCAAGCTTCTTTTCGTACATCTCATGGACCGCTCTGAGCACGGTATAATCAAAATCGTTGAGTTTCCGGGTAAGCGCGTAGCGCGTTTTCCACAATTGAGAGTAAAGGTTGTCTTCGATGACATCCGGCCGGTCGAAGACAACTGAAACTATCCTCGATCCGTTGTTGTCGGATATCGTCTGCAGTTTTTCCCTCGAGTAAGGCTGCCTGTCCAGAGGGAAGAAGAATTTATCTGACGGAGATGACAGATACGCCTTCGACGCCACTATGAAAAGCGCCATGGTGTCGAGGTGGACGGCGGAGGCCACATTCCTTTTCAGGTCCACGGGGTCATAGACGACCAAAGGACCCATTATCGGCGGTCCTTTCTTCTCGATCGATATCGCCGTTCCTTCTTTCCATCCGTTCGCTCCTTCCAGCACTCCGCGGAAGCTTCCGTAGCACAGGACGAGGAGTTCGCACAGGTACCCGGAGAATCCTCTTGTGTTGGGTTCCGCGCCGTACACTCCGATCCCTTTCATGAACTTCTTGAGAAGACGGACCTCGTCCTTCTGCGAATCTTTGAGGTTATCGAGCATGTATTGGGTGTGGAAGGGGGTGCGGTCGACCGCCGTTCTCAGTTTATCCGTTGTTTTTATGGAATAGCTCGGTACAAGGTCGACATCCATGCCCCCGTACGTTCCGCGCGTATAGGGATGTTCGGAATACACCTTCTCTCCGTCCTTCATTACGGCCTCTCCGACGGAGAGTCCGATCGTTTCAAGCTCTCTGTGAGAGACGGTCTCCGGGAAAAGAATGAAAAGATCGATGTCAGGATCGGACAGGTATGTGCCTTTGGCATATGATCCGACAAAACGGGTCTCCACGCCTATGTTGTGTTCTTTGACGTAGTCCTCGACTTCTTTCTTCAAAGCGTTTGCGATGCCGTCAATCCGCTTCACTTCCTCCGCGGTCGGTTTGATCCTCTCCAATACTTTGGACTCCAAACTCATTGGAGAAAATAGCACGTTGTGGATTTAAGTATTGTCCGAAATAAAACGCTTTTCAGGGGGAACTGTCAGGTATCCACTCGTCGTTGTATGTTTTGGATTGTGAGAGAGAAATGACCTCTCCGACATCCAATATGTCCAGGTCCCGGACGGATATCGTTCTCACGCCGGTCCTTTTTTCTGTCTCCAGCGCCTGTTTTTCCGGACCGTTCTTTATCATCAGTATCCCCAAATGGATGAAGACCGCCAATTCCGGCTTGACAAGACCGATGAATGAAACAGCATCCTCTGTGCACAGATGATACGGTATCTGCATGTCGTTCGGGGTCGTGACAGGGAGTATCAGCACGCGGCTCCCTCTGTGCTGCAGGGCGATCTCCTCGGAATAGCCGGTATCGCTGACGTAGGAGACGGTCCCGCAGCCGCTTTCGAACTTGAACCCCACATTGGTAGGGTCGCTGTGGTCCGTTCTGCATATTTCCGTTCTCATGCCGTCCACATCAACGACCGTGCCGGGTTCAAGCACGTTCACATCCCTGACGAGATCCAAATGATATTTCGAGATGCAGGGTCCCAGCTTCCCTTTCCCGCTGACGACGGTGGGGCTGCCGTAAAGGCGCCCTCTTTTCTTCCAGCATCCGAAGGTCATCCCCTCGATGACCGATTCGGCATCCGAATAATGATCGGGATGCGCATGGGAGATGATCAAAGAATCTGTTTTTGACGGATCGTAATGTATCCTCCTCATATTGGTCAGGGCCCCCGGCCCAGGATCGATGTGCAGATGCTTCCCGTCGCCGTGTTCCACAAGTATTCCTCCAGTTGAGCGGGTCTGATACATGGTGGTGTGCCTTCCGCCGCCGGTACCAAGGAATATCATTCGGAACACCATGCTGTTGGATAGCTGTATCTCTATATCTTTTTTTCAATCTGCAGGATCGCTTTGTTGATTTGAGGTCTTATTTAATTAATACTTGTTCCATGAGAACAAAATTCGTATGCTCCCAGTGCGGCTCCAAAAACATATATCGCAATATCTATCATGTTTTCCCGCTCAGCAGGTTAATATAATCGAGCCAGATATGATGCGATGCCGGTTTGGTGGGAAGCTCCCGGGTTCGGGGTGCTTCATCACTCGAGCCCGGGGGACCGCTTCCGGTGGGAGGTGTTTACATCGCCTGTAAGGGCTGATACCTTAGGATTCGGATTTTTTCCCGTTTGGTGATTGAAATCATCATTACCCGGAGATGAGCTGGGCGATTGATCCACGAAAGGACCTGGCCCCCTTGGGGGTCGTTAACCTCTATATTTGATAGGGATAGCTCTCTACTTAAATTCATTGTTAAAACTTGATTCTTACAGTTTGTTTTTCATTCATCAGTATCTCGATTCACGGATTTTACTCCTTTGTCTGTTCAGTGAATGTGTGTTTAACTCAATATGAGTTAGCGACCACTTGGATTGGGATTGGGAGGAAGATGCTCAGGCATCCCGCAGGCGATCATTATGTCAAAGAGGATATCTGCGATGGTCTCACACCTGTCGTTGCCTTCTTTCTGTATCCTCCTGTTTCCGTTAAGATCGAGGAGGTATGGGTCATCGTATTTGTCTACGCGGCCGTCCCATTCTATTTGATTTTGAAGATTCAATTATGATTTTTCCTGAGCCTCAATCTGCGAAATGGTTATTACAGTAAATCGAAATCCAGACACATGATTACAGTCGTAAGGGATGCATGGATAGTCACGCAGGACCCCCGAAGAAGCATAATAAGGGGCGATGTTGTCATCGACGGGGAGAGAATAGCATCTGTCGGGAAAACATATAAAGGGGAAGCGGACAGAGAGATCGATGCATCGGGAGATATCGTCATTCCCGGACTGATAAACACCCATACGCATGTTGCGATGACCGTCATGAAAGGCGTCGTCGATGATATCCCGTTCCCAAAGTTCCTTGAAAGGGTGTTCAGGATAGACTCTGACAGAACAGACAAAGACCTGGAGATAGGCACGAAGATCGGATGCGCGGAGATGATCCGCAGCGGCACGACCACTTTTGTCGATCTATATTATTCCGAGGATGTGATCGCAAAGGCAACGGCGGAAGCGGGGATAAGAGGGGTGCTGTGCTGGTGCGTCCTCGATGAAGAGCTGACGACCCAAAAAGGAAACCCTTTGCAGAACTGCAAGAGATTCTATGACGGGTTCAGGAACAAAAGAAAGATAGTTCCTGGAGTAGGGCTGCAGGGAGTATACGTCTGCAATGAAGAGACATGCAAGGGAGCGAAGGAATTCTCCGATGAGAAGGACATCCCGCTGACGTTCCATCTTTCGGAGACCAGGGAAGAGGTCAACAACCACAGGAAGAAAACGGGAAAGAGACCGGCCGAATGGCTGAATGACATAGGCGTGCTTGGTAAGAACGCGATCGCCGCACATTCAGCGTGGCTGACGATGAATGAAGTTAGATCAATGGCCGATGCCGGGATGTCGATCTCATCATGCCCGGTATCCAACATGAAATTGGCGACGGGAGGGGTGGCCCCCATACCGGAGTTCCAGAAATACGGAGTGAACGTCACGGTCGGGACGGACGGGAGCACGACCAACAACAGCCTTGACCTGATGGCCGAGATGAAAACGCTGGGGCTGCTTCAGAAGTCGAGCAGATGGGACCCGACGGTCGCGAAAGCGCAGGAGCTTTTGGATTTTGTTACAGTGAACGCCGCAAAGGCGATAGGGATGCAGGATTCCCTCGGATCGGTGGAAGCAGGGAAATACGCAGACATTGTGATCCTTGACGGCGGAGCGCCCAACCTCAGGCCGCTGCTCCCGGAGAACATGATATCGAACATCGTCTATTCCGGTTCATCCTCTAATGTGAAAACAGTGATGTGCCAGGGAGACATTGTTCTGGAGAGCGGCAGGATGATCACCGTCAACGAAAAAGAGGTGCTGTCCGAGTCGGAGGAGATATGGCGCTCACTGTGTCTGAGATGAGTCAGACAATCGGCAGTCCGAGGATAAAGTTCGAGAATCCGGACTGGGAGAGCATCGCAGAGGCGGGATACCTCTGTGCCGATATGCACGTCCACACCGATTGTTCCGATTCAAACAGCAGCATCAGAAGGCTGCTGGAAATAGCCAGATCGAGGAATGTGGGGATAGCGGTCACCGACCATAATCTGATAAGTTCGCTTGAAGGAATAAACATTGACAAAGAAGATGTTTTCATCATCCCCGGAATGGAAGTGAGCACATCGGACGGGCCGCATATACTCACTTATTTCTACGAAATGAACGACCTAAAGGATTTTTGGCAGGAGAATATCAAGCCGCGGCTGCAGGCGTGCCCGTGGCTTGCTCTCAGAGACTGCACGACCGAGAAACTCTTGGATCTTCTGGAGGGCCATAACTGCGTCGTATCGGGGGCTCATCCCATGGGATACCTAGGATCGAACAAAGGCGTCGAGATATGCAACAGGAAAGGATACCTCTCCGACGAAACGGTAAGCAGATTGGATGCGTACGAGGTGATCTGCGGCGGAATGACCCGCGAGGACAACATCGAAGCGATAAAATCGTTCGGGAAATACGGGCTGGGGATAACAGGCGGAAGCGACGGGCACATCGCAGAGGATCTGGGCTCGGTCGTCACGATGTCAAAAGCGCACGATGTCGAGAGCTTTCTGGATAATATTATGAAAAGAGAGAACGCCGTAAGGGGTTCAGAGAAAGATTTTCCGAGAAGGGCGCTTACCGGTCTGACATCCTTCTATCAATTTTTGGATCATACTCCGTCTGTCATCAGAGTACAGTCTTATCAGATGGCGATGACGATCAAACGCGGAACAAAAAGGAAGATGAATAGAAAAGGATGAGTAAATAGATTTTAGATACTAAGTAAATTTATATATATAAAATTTGAATGGCAGAAGATATGTCATCCGACAATCCGATTGAAATAGTGAGGCTTCGGAAAGAATACGGAGATTTTGTCGCAGTGGACAATCTTAACCTTTCTGTGAAAAAGAACAGCTTCACAGGCTTTCTGGGACCTAACGGCGCTGGGAAGAGCACTACACTGAAGATACTGACACATCTTATCAACGCAACATCAGGAGAGGCCTACATCAATGGCACAGACGTAACAAAAGATCCGAAAAGAGCCCTTACCAATGTGGGCACCGTTGTTGAAACTCCGGAGTTTTACCCATACCTTAC
>JAIRQG010000051.1 GCA_031256615.1 Candidatus Methanoplasma sp.
GGCATGTCGGTCGAAGAGGTGGACGCGCTGGCGGATAAAGGCTTCGATGACGGCGCCCTTTTTGCATCGATATCCTCCGGGTCATACCGTTATGACTGTATGTTCGTTGCCCCCTGCAGCGAATCCTCGGTGGCGAAATTCGCATCGGGGATAGCGGACACACTGATATCCAGGGCAGTATCGGTCTGCATAAAAGAGGGAAGGAAGGTCATTCTTGTTGTGAGAGAGACGCCTAAGAGCGCCATCATGCTGGAGAATGAGCTGAAACTTGCAAGATGCGGCGTAGTGATCATGGACGCCAATCCGGGATTTTATTCGGAGCCGAGTTCTGTGGAGGACATGGTCAACTTTGTCATAGGGAAGTGCCTGGATAGGGCCGGGATAGATCACCGCCTGTATAAAAAATGGGAATGAATGTTGTTCTGAAACGATTTCTTTGCTGAAGCATGTCTGAATATGCCATAAAAGAATAATCTGTGTGACCCTAAATTTTTTTGCATTATTAATAAAAAGTTTAGGGTGAGACCGATATTATGCAGAGCGTAACGACGAAGGGGTCATTGGAATTCATCTGAAGGACTTTTTGCTGAACGGCGACAACGACTCCGTAAACACCTGAAACCGGGTCATTTCTGCCGGAAAGACTTTTTGTTTGAGGGAAGGACACAAAGGGCTGGCTGTCCGGACGGCATGATCAGGAAAAACGAACAGAACAAACAAGACCTTTATCTTCTCCGCCAAAGCAGTTTACAGAATAGCCGATACGATAACGGGCGGGGCTCAGTCTGAGGTCAACCTCGGATCGTGCACATTCAGCGGCGTGGACACGTACCACAACATACAAGCGGTCAGGGGCTGAGGCTGGAGTGCAGCGCAGACCTAGATCATTACAAACTGCGTTTCGCAGGCAACGGTCCGCAATTACCAAACTTATCCGAATAATGTTTGAAAAATACCATTATTCAAAGTAAATAGCGGGCCTTCCGGGCACAGCAGCCTTTGATTTATTCTGAGGATCGTAAGCATTCCCGTCGTCAGCAGAGAATATCTCCACATCCGCACAGAGCTCCTCCCTTAGGAAGTCCTTTGCCGATACCAAAAGGGAATATTCATCCGTCTCCGCCATATCTTTTTTCGATACAGAAGAAGATCTGGTCAGATCGGTGACCGCTTTCTTGACGAATTCGGACACCGCTTTCCCGTTCTTTCTCATGGCTTCGTCCGCCATGCATTTTTTTGTAAGTGAGGGGATATCCAAAGTGCTGCTTTCCGCCATATCCAATCCCATCCTCATGACCTTGGCCTTCCACGAAGGCGTGGTGTACAAGAATATCTTCTTAGGCTCCGCGGATGTCACCTTTTTGATCTGTGCGACATCCGACATTACATCCCTGATGAATGCTTCTCTGTACTCCGAGGAACATGATATCGGGCCGGCATCGGGGATCAGCGATGATGATACGAGGCTGTCGAACCCTGTCATGCTCCACATCTCTTCCGCAACGTGGGGGGTCACCGGGGTCATAAGGCGTATCCAGATGCTCAGAGCCTCCTTTATTGTCGATGCGTTGTTCCCGCCTCTTCTCCCGTACCATTTGATGTCGTTCAGCATCTCGAAGTATACCGCGGTGGCCATCTGCCTGAGATCATATTTTTCCATTGCGCTTCTTACTGTTGAGGTGTGGCCGTTGAATCTTGAGATCAGCCATTCGTCGATGTCCCCTTTCTCACCGGTGCGCTCGGACGAAAGAAGTTCTTCGACCGCGCCCATGATCCTCTCCAGCCTCTGGCGGTACATCATCACGCTTTCCTCGCTCCATTCGACGTCCACGAACATGGACGCAACGTGCGCGTAATACAGCCTGAGCGTATCCACGCCGAATTGTTCTATGGCCCCGGGTATAGGCTGCGCACCACCTTTTGATTTCGAGATCTTGTTCTTTTTTCCGGTGACATACCAGTTCACAAGGATCCCTCCGGGCTGCATATCATCCGGAAGTATGGCGCGGTGGTTGAACAGGAACACAGGGAAATGCACGGTCATGTGCTCTTTGCCGCCTAAGTTCACGTCAAGAGGATACCAGTATCTTATGTCATCGCGTATCTCTTTCAGAAGGTCCTCGGATACGCCGGTGTTCTCGGACACTTTTTTGACGTCTCCTTTACCGAGCACAACATGATCAAAGAACTCTTCCGTCATGTTGTCCGGCGAGATCTTCCCGCTGTTGGCATACGGTGATACAATGTAATACAAAGGATACAGAGTGGAGTCGGAAATGGCCTCGATGATCCATTTCTCATCGAACGGGAACCTCGTCCCAAGCCAGTTGCCCTGCCTTACGCAGGCGCGCTCCCTGAACCATCTGAGCGTTGAGTGGACGTTCTCATTGAACTCCGGAGGATAGATCTCCATGCTGCGGCAGTGTTCGCTTGTCCTTTCAGTAAGCTCTTCGTTGCCGTAATCAATGAACCACTGGTCGTCCACCTTTTTCACCCTTACGGGCATCCCGCATCTGCAGACCACTTCTTCAGTGAGGTCATGGAATGTCTCCGCTTCGCCCGAGTCGATCATTGCCTGCTTCATTTTGTCTTTGGCCTCTTCCACCTTCATTCCGGCGAACGGCCCGCAGATATCCTTCATACGGCCCATGTGGTGTCCGTCCTTGTATACCTGCTTCTTTGCCTCGTCCAGTCTCGGATCTCCGGGCTTGGTTATTCCCATAGTTTTTATGATATCCTGGGCGGGGAAGTCCCCGTACCCTTCGATGGATATTATCGAGATGGGTATGACCGAATCAATGATAGATCTCGGGACGCCGTATCTTTCCGCAAGACCGGGGTCTTTCTTCAGAGCTTCCAGGGATATCCAATCGTCCGGAGCATCCGACGGAACGGAAGTGACAAGACCGCTTCCTATGTTGGGGTCTGAGAAAGACGCGGGGAGGACCGGAACATCCCTGTGTATCATCGGGGCTTCGCACATCCAGCCGATCATCTCCTTCCCCGGTATCGGGGAAAGGACCTTTATGCAGTCCTTCTGCAATTTGAGCTTCTCCGCCGCCTCTTTGGAAACTATCCACGTCTCGTCTCCTTTCTTTATTCTGGTGTATTCAACATCGGGGTTCACCCAGAAGCATACCTGACCGTACACTGTTTCCGGCCTCAGGGTTGCCGCTACGAGATATTCATCTCCCCGTTTGAATTTTAAAAGAGTGTATTCCTGAACCTCCGCGTTCCCTCCCTTGGAGATGTCGGTCTCGGAAGCGTCGATCGCGACGGGTCCGTGAACGGGGCAGGCGGGAGAAAAATACGGCTTCTGTATCAGCAGACCCTGCTCATTCAGTTTTCTGAACTGCCATTGCATGAACTTACCGTAGTCGGCGTACACAGAGGAGGTGAACCTTCTCCAGTCCGCGAGGAACCCGAACCTCTTCCAATATTCGTTCACATAGATCGTATTAAAGAAGTCTACGGCTTTCATAGGGTCTTTCAGGTCCTCAAGCTTTTCTTCGGGGCAGCCGTTCCTTATAAGATAATCAATAAAATCAGAATCTTTGTTCGCTACTCTCGATGCAAGGCTTATCGCACCGTTGCCGGTAGCATGCGTTCCCACGGGGAACATGACGTTGTATCCGGTCATCCGCTTGTATCTGCCGATGGCGTCGGCGCAGGTGTATCCTCTGAGATGCCCGACATGAAGGAACCCCGTTACACCGGGATATGCGAAGATTATCATGAATTTCGGTTTGCCTGCATCCCTGTCAGCGCGGTCCAGTCCGTTTTTGGACCACTCCGCTTGCCATTTTTTTTCCATTTCGCTGTAACCAGACATTTGAGCACTCAACGGTTATCTACGCTCTAATGTATCCATTGTTAAATAATATTCCATACTTTGGTTTTCAGAGAGCTTGAGCTTTTCTCCTGGTCAGGAGGCGGCCGTTTCAAGGCTGTCCTTGTGCTCATCCTGCTCTTTTTCAGAATAGTTCTAGAGGTTTCCATAAGGGCTGTGCGCCTAATGCGAACAAAATGTGTATAATAGAACTATATATTAGTATGTAATTGTGCACACAAACAGGGGGGTCATTCATTTTTCGCAAGTCGAATGGTAGAGCATCAGATGGGCGCTCGCGCCCGAAAAGATACGGAATATTATGTCTGATACTGATAATTGCGGTAACATCATCCTTGTACTTCTTTCCGACGGATAAGGAAGACTTGTTCGCGGAGGAAACAGGCTATGATGTGTCAGGAATCATATACAGCGATCTCGCATCGGCTTTTGAAGCTGTAAATTCAGCCGATGGCACGGACTTCAAGATCATTACCGACGGCCATGACCTAGGAGCAACATACTTTGTACTGGACGCAGGCAAGAACGTAACGCTGACATCTTTGGATGATGTCTTTACGATCAAGGTCTCAGCCGGACGGCACGGCACGGTGAACGGCAACCTTACGCTGGAGAA
>JAIRQG010000103.1 GCA_031256615.1 Candidatus Methanoplasma sp.
GATGCTTCTTGTGCTGAACACAATATTTTCCGCGCCGTGTTTAGCCGCCTTTTTTCGGGCTACCTTCAGCATACGGTCGGAAGTGTCTGTGCAAAGTACATTTCCCGCCTTATCCGCGATGAACACACTGATGGCTCCGGTCCCCGCGGCGGCCTCGAATACGCTTGCTTCCGGCGGCGTCAGTTCGCGGATCGATCTGAGCATGCCTTCATAGGCAGTGTTCGTCTTCTCCACTCTGTCATAGAACGGGGCGGAAAAATCCCAAAATGTCATTCTTTTCATTCTATCATCTTCTTGTACACTTTCTCAACCGTACCGATATTGCGGCTGGTGAATTTTTCCTTGAACCTGCGGTTGCCGAGGATCTTAGAGAAGGGTGTGTCCAATGTGCTTCCTTTTCTTACCCGCCAATAAAAATACCCGCCTTTCACCGCTGCCGATTCGTCCGATAGGCCGCTTGGTACGGCGGTCTTGAACTCCTCCGCTAAAACCTGTTCAAATCCTGCATCACAGATAAAGATGTAAATATGCCAGTCCGGATCGGGTATGTAAGGGACGGCATCCAGCATCGATCTTATTTCATTCGTGCTCTTGATGAACAGCTTGGACTCCGTTTGAAAGTTCTCATTCAAAGCAGTTTCGAGGACCTCGCACAGTCTGGGTATGTCCTCTTTGATCCGAAAGATGATGTTGCCGGTAGCCAGCACGGAGGACGTCTGTTCCATTCCGGCAGAGCGGAATGCTTCGCAGACCTCCGCCATTTTCAAAGTACGCCCGTTGACATTGATGCCGCGTAAAAATGCGCAATAGAGCATACCGATGACCTCCGATTTAAACACACATCAACAGTATATATTTCTGTTCAATGATTTATGCCCATTCAATATTATTCGTTAACAGAGCACGCTGCGGAAGCGATGCTTCAGGAATTCGGCGGAAATCGACATATAATCTTTTATATCAGTATCTTGACTCACACCAGGGAATATGTCAAAAAGGCGCATCTCTAAGAGCGCAGTCGCTAATATAGGCGAAGAACGCATCTCTATACTCACCAAACTGTCGGAAGATGCCGTGGTCGAAGGCAGAGAGGACCTTGCTAAAAGATATGTCTCGCTGGCAGGAAGGATCGGGAAGAAGACCAGGACAAAGATGCCAGCAGGATTCAGATACTGCAAGAAGTGCAAGCTGCCTCTTATTCCCGGGACCAACTGCACCGTAAGGCTTACCGGTAAAAAAATAGTGACGAGATGCGGAAGCTGCGGCGGACTGAAAAGGATGCCCTACACAAAGGAGAGAAAGAAATGACGGAGAAAGAAGCAAAGAAAGAACTGATGAGACGCGCCACTGATCTCAGCCCCACGGTCCATATAGGAAAAGAGGGGATAGACGAAGGCGTTCTCAACGAGATAACAGCTCAGCTCAAAAATGCCCGCTTGATCAAGGTGAAGGTCTTGAACACAGTGGACGGCGATACAAAGGACGTTGCCGAAGAGCTTGCCTCATCCACAAACTCCGTCATCGTGGATGTCAGAGGGGGCGTCATCGTGCTCACAGACAAACGCACATGGTCCTCGCTGAGCCAAAAGAAGTTCTGAGGGATCGGTATGCTTGATGTCAACATAATAAGGGCTCAGCCTGAAATGATCAGGCAAATGCTTCTGAACAGGAACAGGGACACCGGGATCTTGGACCGATTCCTTTCCGCGGACTCGGAATGGAGGTCGCTGACAGACGAGAACAACCGTCTGAGAAAGGTAAAGAATGAGGTGTCGGTGCAGATCTCCAAGATGGGGAAAAGCGATGATAAAGACGCCAAGGTCCTTGAGATGCGGAGTGTCGCAGAGAAGATCAAGAACAACGACGCGAGGCTGGCCGAGCTTGAACTGATGAGAGATGACTGCGCGCTAAATATCCCCAATATACCCCATTCCTCCGTACCCATAGGAAAGGACAGCACCGAGAATGTCATCGTCTATGAGCGCGGGGAGAAAAAGAAATTCGACTTCGCTCCCAAACAGCATTGGGAGATAGCCGAAGCTTTAGATATAATAGATTTTGACAGAGGAGTGAAGGTAGCTGGCAGCGGGTTCTATTGCCTGAAGGGAGACGGCGCGCGCCTTGAACGCGCACTGATTAATTTCTTCCTTGATACGCACAGGAACCAAGGCTACACCGAAGTGTTCACTCCCGTCGTAGTCAACAAGGCCGCCCTGACCGGCACAGGGCAGTATCCCAATCTGAAAGAGGATATGTACTACATGGAAAAGGACGATATGTTCCTGAATCCCACGGCAGAAGTGCCTGTAACTAACCTCTTCATGGATGAGATACTCGAAAAGGACCGGCTGCCGATACTGTACACGGCATACCTTCCATCTTTCAGAAGAGAGGTCGGGAAGCATGCCGACACGAAAGGGATCATCAGGGTCCACGAATTCAATAAGGTGGAGATGGTAAGGTTTGTCCATCCCGACACCTCCTATGACGTGCTGGAGACGCTGAGGGGAGATGCGGAAGAACTGATAACAGGGCTCGGCCTTCCATACCGTGTCCTTCTGTTATGCACGGGGGACATGGGCTTCTCGTGCTCCAAATGCTATGACCTGGAGCTTCACGCCCCGGCGAACGATGCATGGCTTGAAGCCTCCTCGTGCTCGAACTTCACAGATTTCCAGGCAAGGAGGGCCCGCATCAAATTCAGACCGGAGCCACATCTGAAAAGCGAGTTCATCCATACTCTGAACGGCTCCGGGCTTGCTCTGCCCAGGACGATGGTCGCCATCCTCGAGAACTATCAGAACAAGGACGGCACCGTCACTATCCCGGAGGTTCTCAGAAAGTACATGATGGGGCAAGAGACGATCGGGTGATCAGTTCAGGACCGCGTCCAGGCGCTCTATGAGCTCTTTGGCCCCGATGCTGCCGCCGTCGCTCTCAAGCTTTTTTCTCAATTCCTTTTCCCCTTTATGGAGAGGTTTAGAGGATGTGCCGTAATATCTTGAGGCCCTCGCTTCGATGTATGCCGCCATGAGATCGCATAGTTTGATGTCCCTGCCTGTCCTTTTTCCGAACTCTCCGCCGTCCGCATCGTTGAACGGCTCGCAGACCATGAACTCGATCTCCCTGTGCCACGGCGCAGGCACAAGAGGCATTATCCTGGATTGGACGAGTTCCCTCTCGTATGATTCAAGAAGATGTGCCAGACCCCCGACGTTCGCCTTTATGGGAGTGATGACGTCCTTGGTAAGGACCTCCGGAAGGTCGTGGAATAACGCTGTGTAATAATTGTTGTATATCTGCCTGCTGTCCGCTTTCCTGTCGAGATCGCAGAGGAATATCATGTTCGCCACCATAAGCGAATGGCCGAGAACGGTGGTCCTCGGTATCCTCGGGGTCCTTGCCCATCTCTGCTGGAATCTCAGCTGTCCAATGAGATCGATGAAATCAAAGGTGTTCTCGTCATCCATCTGTTTTCTGACGCCTATCAGATCCTTATGCTGCATGATCTGTTCCTCGATCTCTTTTTTCGTGTTCTCTATCCCGTACATGGAACGGTTCGCGTCGTATACGGTCTTGAACTCCCACCTTGTCGCAAGATAGTGAGCCGCCCTGATGATATCGTCCTCCTTCGATGTCTTCTCCGACCGGAGATAACTCTCCAGCCTGGATCTGAACTCGGGATCGGCGTTCGGTACGTTCTCCTCAAAGGTACCGACCACGTACTTGTTGACCTCTTCTGCCTTTTCTGATACGATCCTGTGAAAGACCTGAGGTTTCAGGTCGGTCATGACGCTCCGCTGAATGAAAGAGAACAGCGAATGCTCTATTATTTTGGTCCAGTCCAGTTTGGCGCCTGTCTCGGTCTCTTCATACTTCCCAAGCACCCATGATATGGCCGCTTTGTGCGCCTGCTTGTCAAGCTCCGTGAGATCGACCATCGTCAGATGGTCATTCCATCTGTGCATATTGGCGGCATCGAAAATGAGATACAGCATATCTCCGTTCAAAGCCTTTTTCACAGACATACGGCACCTTAGTCAGAGTATATTATTACAACATCATCGTCGGAGTGGTCGTCGAAGTATTCGGTATCATTGCAGGTTTCTGTCTCATTGTCTGTGTAGCTGATCGCCTTCTTCGTGTTTGCTGCAGTATAGTCAATCAGATATCCGTCTCTCAGGTCGTTCGGCACCATACGCGCTTCGTCCCTTATCTCCTCGAACCTCCTGAATTCCTCATCTTCTTTTCTGAGCTTGTAGCCCTCCACGCCTACTAATAAGGCCGTTGCAACAATGAGCGTTATTCCCACAGCAATGTATACCATCGATACCGACGGCTTGGGAGGCGAGACGAACATGATCGTAAGGGCTCCGGCTGCCAACAGTAAGATCCCGGCGACATTAAGGATCATCCATAAGGATGAATCTACCTTTACCATGACGGTGTATTGCACAATCAGTTAATAATAATGTTCAAAAAAACCCTTGAAATTCTATCCAAACTATATGATTTTCGCTTATTATATGTAAATATTGCCTTTTGCATATCTGACCGCTTTGCCGCCGATCTTTACGCGCTCACCGCAATTTTCGCAATACAACACTCCGCCGCGTTTTGACAATTGCCTCGCCGTGAGTTCGGTCTTACCTAGCTTTTCACTCCAGAACGGTATCAGAGAAGAATGAGCACGCCCTGTTACTGGGTCTTCGTTTACCCCGGCGTTGGGCGCAAAAAACCTAGAGACAAAATCGCAGTCGCTTCCTTTGGCCGTAACGATTATTCCGAAACTGTCGCCGTCTATCCCGGGTTCCTCTTTTATTTCCTTAAGGACAGCAAAATCCGGATCGATGTTTCGTACTTCTTCCTCGCTGTTCAGCAGCACTAAAAAATCGACCCCTTTATAGACAGCGGCGGGAGTTACGCTGAATGATCTTTCAAAGGTTTGATATGCCGGGCAGACCGCAACGGGGCGCGATGGGAAATTAAGGTAAAGCAGATCGTTTACTTTGGTCACGGTCATAATGCCGCTGGCGGTCTTGAATGTTATCTCGCTCGAGTCTTTTTCTGTTTCTTCGAACAGTACAAACGCGCTTGCCACCGTAGCATGGCCGCATAGATCGATCTCTATGGACGGTGTGAACCAGCGCAGGTCATAATATGCATCCTGTTTTACTAAAAACGCCGTTTCCGACAGATTGTTCTCGGCCGCGATCCTTTGCAGAACATCATCCGGCAGCCATTCGCCCAGCAAACAAACTCCGGCAGGGTTTCCTCCAAACAATTTGTCTGTGAATACATCAACGACGTGATACTCCATGCGGATGCACCTTCTTTCCATAATATAAACGATTCACTTTGAACACCACACCTCCGCTGTCGCGGGAAAGAAGAATACTGCGAACGAAAATCTACGGGCCTTTGCCCAAAAATAAAACAATATAATAGGCGGACAATGCCCCATCATGAAAACGTCAGAGAGGCTTGGGTCCATCCCAATGTCCGGTATCAGGAAGATGTTCGATCTTGCCGGGCCTAATTCTATCAACCTCGGCCTCGGGGAGCCGGATCTGGATCCTCCGAGAGAGGCTGTCGAAGGAATGAACGAAGCGGCATCCAGAGGATTGAACAAATACGGGCCGACCGCAGGTATCATGGAGCTGAGGGCAGGGGTCGCCAAATGGTTCTCGAAATACGGCAATATCTCTGCCGAGAATGTTATGATAACACCCAGCGGCTCCTCGGCGCTCCTTGAGGCCACGCAGGCCTTCATAAATCCGGGGGATGAGGTGCTCGTCCCAAGCCCTGGATTTGTTATTTACTCTCCGCACACCGTGCTTGCGGGAGGTAAGCCTCTGGAATACAGGCTTACCGAGGGGAGCTTCCTTCCAGACATAGAAGACATGAAGGATCTTATAACAAAGAAGACCAAGATGATGGTCGTCAACAGCCCTGCCAACCCAACAGGGGGCGTGCTTGACAAACCTGCTTACAAAGCGCTTTTGGATCTTGCGGAGGACCATGACCTGATGATACTTTCAGATGAGGTCTATGATTCTTACATCTATGAAGGGAAGCACTATTCCTTCATGGACCACCTGGACCGGGCGGTTGTGGTCAACGGTTTCTCTAAGATGATGGCGGTCACGGGCTGGAGAATGGGCGCCATCTTTTCAAATAAAGATGTTATGAACGACCTGATAAAGATGCAGTATCATGTATGTGCCAGCCCCAATATGCCGGCGCAATACGGCATATTGAATGCGCTGCCAGTGATCGAAAGTTACCTTGAGAACGCAAGAAAGATATTCAAGGCCAGAAGGGACCTTATCTCAAAACGGATCAACGAGATCGATGGCATGCATATCGTGCCTCCGAAAGGCTCTTTCTATGCTTTTCCTTCATATGACATTGATGTGAGATCGGAGGAACTCGCGAACACGCTCGCAAAGAACGGCCTCATATGCACCCCGGGATCCTCTTTCGGAAAGTACGGAGAGGGACACCTGAGGTTCTCGTACGCAGCGGATGAGAAGAAGATCAATGCAGGAATGGATATACTTGCAGACATTATGGGAAAATTAAAGAGTGGATAATATGGCAGAAAGAATCAATCTCGACGATCCGAACGCGGACCTTTTAGGCCTGAACGATGAGGAGCTCTCCGAAGAAGAGTTTTTAGAAAAACAGTTGTATGGGAAGAACCCCGGCAGAGTTGCCGCTCTCGGCGATCTTGTGTATGATCTCATGGCCAAAGAAATAGATGAACTGGATATCCCTGAGGACGCAAAACGGAAGATGATCTTCAGCATGACCGCCAACAGCGTGCTTGATCTGGTATTTGACGCAAGCCCGGCGGATCTGGGTCTGGAGGCCTCATTCTGTTTTGACATGTACATCGGAGCTTCGCTTACGAACAAGAAATTCAAAGTGGACCTTTTCAAAGAGCTGGAACAAGCGCTTATGGGCGTAAAGAGGGATGACTTCCCGGACGATGAGACGTATGAATTGGCGCTTGAGGAGTTTGAAGAGAAGTGGTGGGAGATACCTCAGCCTCTTCTTGATAAAAGAACGCCGACCGATTCCATAATAGAAATGTTATCCAAATACGGTTTGACAGAATGACCGAGATATCTGCCTCTGCTCCCGGTAAGTTCGTCATACTCGGCGAACATGCGGTCGTTTACGGCAAGCCTGCGATCGCACTTGCCATAGATCGAAGATTCTACATGACCGTAAAGAGAGATGATGAATTCAAGATCAACGGCGAAGCTGCCGATCTCAAAGCCAATCCTCATATGAGATACATCATCGGCAGGAACGATATGATCTCTGTCTCCGTGCAGATGGACAGCAAGATACCTACGGGTTCCGGATTGGGATCGTCCGCCGCGTTGTCTGTGGCATTCTCGGCTGCAATACGCGCCCTCAGCGGCAAATCTCTTAAAGAAGCGGAGGTCGCGGAAGAGGCGTTCGAAGCGGAATATTTCAGCCAGGGAAGAGGGAGCCCGATGGATACCTCGGCATCCGCCCACGGCCACGGGATAGCCCTGAATGTATCTGGGAAAGAGGACGACCGTCTTTGGGATATATCAAAGAACGAACATACCTGGAACATATCAAAGATAGAGGTTCCTGCGATGACCTTCGTCATAGGTTATACGGGGATAAGGGCCGCTACGGGACCCCTTGTGGAGAAGGTACGAAAATACAAGGACAGCAACCGCTTTGCACTCGATATCATAAACGAGATAGGGCAGATAACCCTTGAAGGAATGGACGCTCTGCGGACCAACAATGTTGTGGAGCTCGGAGAGCTTATGACAAAGGATCATAAACTCCTCTCCATCTTGGGCGTATCGTCGAATGAACTGAACAAGCTTGTCAATGCTTCTCTTCCGTATGCGTACGGCGCCAAACTCACCGGCGCCGGCGGCGGCGGAAGCATTGTGGCTCTTACAGATCAGCCGAACAAAGTGTGCGACGCTATCGCATCACGCGGCGGAGTGCCGTTCATTGTGAAGACCGGCGTAGAAGGAATGAACGTTTCAAAAAAGGAATGAAGTGGCTGTGCGCCACGTTTTTAAATAAGGTCTTCGAACCCTTCAACAACCTTCGGGAACTTTTCTTTGACCACTTTGAGAAGGTTGTAGACGTTGACCTCTTCGATGTCGGATCCAGCGATCAGCTTCACAAGCTCGTCGATGGTCTCGTCGTCAAGCTCCGCAAGCCTTTCTTTGGCCATCCAGTTCCTGTAGAGCTTATCCTCCATCCTGTCGCGCCACATCTTCTCATACGGCATGAGCGCTTTCTTGGAGAAGTCTCCTTTCTTGGCGCATTCTGTGAGTACCAGTCCAGCATACATACCTGTTCTGCACGCATGGCATATCCCGCCGCCGGTTATGGGGTCGATTATCCTTGCGGCATCTCCCACGAGGATGATATTGTCATCCACGGCGCAGTCGAGCCCGGGGCAGGTGGATACCATACCGGCAACGACCTCCACAGGCTGGCTGTTCTTGAATCTGGGATCCTCGGCGATGAACTTGTCGAGGAACTTCTTCGGTTCGGCATCTTTGCATAATTTCGCCATAACGCCGATACCCACATTGGCAACGCCGTCGCCCTTGGGGAATATCCACAGATATCCTCCGGGCGCTATCGACGTCCCGATGTTGAACTCACAGTATTCTGGGTCAATGTCCGCATTCACCATTCTGTATTGAAGGCATGAATCGATGTCATTCATTTCCAGCGTGGTATCAATCCCGGCCCATCTTCCCACTTGGGATTCGTATCCGTCCGCGGCGACGATCGCTTTCGCACGGATCTCGATCTCCTCTCCCATGCTCTTTGCCTTGATACCGACGATCTTTCCGTTCTCTCTTATGACGTCGGTGCATGAGGTGCGCATCATTATCTTCGCGCCCGCCTCGGCCGCATCTCTTGCAAGAGCTTTGTCGAAAAGATGCCTTTCCAGAACATAGCCGACCTCCGAGCCTGCGTGGCTCTCGTCAAGTTTGAACTCATATCCGCTTGGGGACCTGATCACAGCACCGATCATGTCAGCGCAGATCCATGCCGGGTCAGGCTCGATCCCGACCTCTTCCAGCCATTTCTTGGAGACGCCTTCGGCACACCTGAGCGGTGCGCCGATCTCGGCCTTCTTCTCTATCAGTATGGTGCTGAGGCCGCCTTTGGCACAGAATTTTGCTGCCATGCTTCCGCCGGGACCGGCACCCACGACCACGATGTCACATTTGTAGGTCTTCATTTCCCTCCCTCCATTGACAGTGCGTGGACCGGACATATCTTCACGCATCTTTTGCATTTGGTGCATTTATTGTTGAATTCCAGAACGAAGTCGTTAAGGAATATGGCATTGACGGGACACGATCCTACACATCCTCCGCAATGCAAACACTTGTCTACATCTACTTTCATCAAGATCACTCCTCAATCCGGCCTCTGGTCCTCGGGGATTATCAGCGCCGCCTCCAGCGCCGCGGCCTCTTTCTTGTGCTTCTCCTTCCACTCAGCCAGCGGAATCGAGAATTTGCCCTCTATCTGCTTGCGGTATTCGGGGCCTCCGTTATAAGCGCAGAACGGGATCACCTGGCAATCCGGCGTGATATAGTGAACGCCGCAGCGCCTTACTCTCTCCACGTCATAGTTATGCATGTCCTGGAAATGCATCCCGCCGAAGAACATCACTTTCCATGAGAACGCCGCCAGGGCCGTCTTCGACCTTTTGCTCATCACGCTTGACATCATCTTGATGAATTGTTTCTTCGTCAGTCCTCCGGGGAGGTTCTCTTCGATGATGGAATTGTTCAGCAGTTTCAAGAGTTTCATTGCGTGTATCTTCTTGAAAACGGCCTTCTCCGCCTTCGATGATATTTCTTTCAGACCCTCGGTGAACTCCTTTACTTTTATGAACCTCGGGAAGGGCGTGACCTTTCCGTTCTCATCCATGAACACATATGTCGCAATGCCGCAGTGCGGATGCGTCGTGAATGTTACTTTGTTCTGGTTCAGTATGATCGATGCGAAGTCCGATATCGGCGCCACCACAGGCACGGGGTACCAATCATCCTTGTTGGTGTATCCGGTCTGCTCTTCGAATGCCTTCACAAGATCGGGCAGCGTGAACCTTCCTTCTGACAGTTCTTCCCCTGTCATCCTTCCGGTGAACGCCACCGGCTGGTAGTTTATCCCGCGCACTATGTCCGCGTTATCAAAGGCGAACTTTGCCATGTCCCCTATCTGATGGTCGTTCATCCCTTTGACAATGGTTGGGACGAGGACTATGGACGGGCATGCTCCGACCTCTGCTTTCAGTTTTCTGCAGTTGGCAATGACGTCAAGCTTTACTTTGAACATCTTCCTGTCCCTTGCTCTGAGGTAGACATCGTCTGTCAATCCGTCAAACGAAAGATATATTGTGTTGAGTCCCGCCAGAGACGCCTCTTTCAGGAGATCGTATTTTCTGAATTCCAGCCCGTTGGTCGCCGCCTGTACCTGTGCAAAGTTCCTTTCCTTTGCTGCTTTTACTATTTTGACGAAGTCCGGGTGGACGGTCGGCTCTCCTCCTGAGAACTGTACTGCGGTGCATTTTATCGGTTCTTCCGCCCTGAGGGCGTCCAGCATCTTTACTACAGTCTCATAGTCTGGTTCGTAGACATACCCCTGCTGGTTCGCGTTCGCGAAGCATATCGGGCAGTTCATGTTGCATCTGTTCGTTAGATCGATGTTCGCAAGGGCGGAACATGTGAGCATATCCACCCTTTGGCCGTCGATGAACACATGGACGTTCTCTCCGTCCTTCAGGTTCTTGTCCATAGGGTTTCTAAGTCCGATACCGTCATGGGCAAACTCTTCCGCTTTAAGGAAAAGTTCTGTGTCAGACCAATACACATCACAGAATTTCCCGTGCTCCGGACAGATCTTGTCCATGAAGACCTTGCCCTCCTTATCGTATAAGGTCGCATCAAGGATCTTCCCGCATTCCGGACAGACAGACTTTGTCTTTTTCGGAAGCCCCTTCTTGATCGCATAATTCTGCATTGTTGAAGTCATTATACCAAGCCTTAGACTTACTCAAAAGATATAATACTTCTCGTTCGCGCGCATGTGACACTTGCTTTTTATATAGGCCGCATGGCACCTGCCACATGGTTTTTTGTCTGTGCGTACGCAGCGTTTGCGACTACCTCCCTAACTGTAGTTCCTACCTTTATCTGAGTGACGGGAGTGATCATCATGGAATGAACATGAGGCAAAGATTCAAAGGGTTCAAAAGGTCAAAGGACGGCAGTATGCCGTTCGTTGCCATAGCTGCGGTATTGCTGATACTTGCATCGGCGTACGGAGTGATGATCTCGCAGTCGAAAGACATCAAGGACACCGCAGACAACATAGCGTTCGAGCTGGGCTCGCTGGACTCGGCTGAGAGAGATACGGAGATATTCGTGGAAAGAGGGCTCGGAGAACTTATCTTCAGCATAAGTACGGACCCAGAAGGAGGCTCTCTCGACGATCGGGCCGAGACATTCAGGAAGCGGTCCGATGCATGGATGAGATCAACTTTCCCAAGCACCGATAAAGGTATCACGGTCTCTGTTAGGGATTTCGACTTCGTCCTTGAAGCGGAAGCCCTCAAAATGACATCCGCCGATGTTTTCACAGACGGTTTCACGCCCTCATATCTCAAAGCGACCGGACACTACACGGCAAATTTCGTCTCCGGTTCCGGAACGATGATGAGAACAACGGAAATATCGACCGACGGGACGTGTGCTCTGCCCCTTGCCGCCGAACAGGGATCGCTGTTCGAGATAATGGTCTCCGAAGAGGGGTCCGCTCTCTCGCAGATGATGACCCATCAGCTTACCGCACTTGCCCAATACAGGGTCCTGAACGGGTACGGAGCGCTTGCAGAATACGGCAGCATGGGCACCTCATCGATATTGACTACCGATGACGTAAAAGCGGCATATGACAGTTCGGTGAAGGTACTTTGCCTGCTGGTCTTCCGCTGCGCGCCGGACGGCCTTGACACGGCTCTGGAAAAGGCGGACATCGCTGACTGGTTCATCTCCAAGGACGGCTTTATCGAGATCGATCTTTCGGCAGTGTATTCTCAGGCGCTCATATCCATCATGGACGATCTGGTCCTGAAATGGTTCGATTATCTCTACGGCAACCTTTACCTCAGCATAGCGGATTTCTATATGGACAACCTCAACAACTGCTGGGACTCTTTGAAGGGATTCTTTTCAGGAAAGAACGAATTCTCCGCCGCGCCGTACATCGAACGTGTGATGGCCGATAACGGTCTGGATATCAGCATGTACAGGTACCTTTTCAGCGGAAAGACCGCTTCGATACGGACCCAGGGAATAGAATCGACCATAGGCGGCCGCAGCATAACGATACCGTCGATGACCCTCAGTCCGAGTTATCCTTCGGTCGACCTGATGTCGTGCAGAGAGGTTTCGAAATTCAAAAGCGATTACAGAGAGGATACGAATGAGATACGGGAGTGGCTGAGGAATGTCATCAACACCGCGGCAGTGAGCGTCGGGACCTCAAAGGCTCTGGGGACCGTAAGAGTGCCGGTCGACCCGAGCGATGATGAGAGTTTCATGGAATCGGTGTACAAAACAGTGGACACGGCTCTCAAGAACGGGAATTCGGAAGTAGACAGGATCATGACCAGTGCCATAAAGGAACAGAAGATATCAGATCCGTTCTACTCAGCGATATTCAAGGCCATATCGGAGAACAGCGGGAAGATATACGGCACGGATTCTTTCAGAGAGAATATCGGATCATCCGTCGTTTCGGGCCTGACATCATATCTTGAGAACAGCGGCATCGGTTTCGACAGCAGCGATATTGCGAAGACCGCAGACATCATACTCAACGGAAACGAGGTCAAGGAAGCGGTGACCCAGTATGAAAGCGCGGTGAACGAATGCTTGGACGGCCTGCGGGCGCTCGCAGAGGTCAGGGCAGGAAAGTCCGGGACCCTCAAGGACATCTGTACAGCCATCTTTAAGACAGGGGTCTTCGCCGTCGACATTGCGACCGATGTCCCTACCAGGATCAGGACGCTTTGCTCCGAGGCTATTGAGAATACAGACATAAACGCATACAGCGGACCCATAGAACTGCCTGGCACGGACAGTTTCAGGCTTACCGGGTCCGACGGGAACACCTCGGTCGAGAAACTGTCTTTCTCATCTGTCTCATCGCCTAAGGTATATGTCAAAGGGCCTAACGACAACCTCTCGGACTGTGTTCATTACACCGGTTTCAACGATAACACGGGTGCATCGTACGCCACGGCTTTCTCGGTCAGGGTGGAGGACCGCCTCGACTACACCGTGAAGAGCTCGGGCGTGCTGGAATCTGCAATGGGGGTCTCTGATTCCGTATTCAAAGGGTCTTCGGAAATTTGCATGGACCTGAAGATAATCGTTGCAAGCGGGTGGGGGCTTGCAGGCGTCAAGAACGATGCTGCAAGCAACACTCTTCTGGTCGATGTCTGGAACACTCTGATCAAGCTTCTGTCGCCTATTTTGGAGCCTCTCCGTAAGGTCATGTCGATGATATCGGATGCCCTTTCGATACTGGGTTCGGCGCTGATCGAGCTGTCGAAATACGTGGCGAAGATCATAGAGAAACTGTACCAGATATTGATGGAACCCCTTGAGATGCTGCGTAAGTTCATCGAAGATAAACTGGATCAATTCTTCAACGCCGTGCTGGAAAAAGCGGTCGATGCGGTCGAATGGATAGTGGGCATCGACATGTCGAAGCAGACGGTGGGATTCTCCTTCATGGGGTTCACCATCACATTCACGACGAAACTGGCCACTCTTGCAAGCAATACCAAGACCCTGCTGACAGTGGCCATGAGCTGCGTCATCCACAAGGTGCATATCTCCGGCTCGGTCACTATCAAGCAGAGAGGATCGGGGGCAAGCAAAGAGCTGTTCCTGACAGGCAATGCGGAGATCGACGGCGGCAGCTGGAAGGTATCCGCAGAGATCGACCCACTCATGAAATCCACCAATCATCTGATCACCATGAACGGGTATGTAAGAGGGGTGGAATTCGACATAATCCTCCCGGACCTTGTTCAATACCAGCATGCCGACTTCACGCTTTCGGATATACCGGCTTTGGGCCTGATGCTTTCGAACATACCTCTGCCCATACCGGGCTTGAAAGCGTCCATAGATGCAGGAATTGACCTGAAATACAATATCCCGTTCGAAACAGGGATCCTGATCAACGAATTCGAGCTGAACCCTCCGGGAGAGGACAAGGACCACGAATGGGTCGAGATACTGAACGCGACGAAGTCCAGGGCCGACCTGGACGGCTACACCCTGCGTGCAAGTTCCGACCCAAAGACAAAGGTCTACACTATCAAAGGCCTGTCGCTGGCACCGGGACAGAGGGAAGTGATCGACCTTCCCGGGTCATTCCTGAATAATACTGGGTCCTCGCTCCTTTCCGGCGGAGAATGCGTTATCCTGAGGTCCCCCGACGGAGAAGAGGTCGACAGGACCCCCGCAAAGAAGGATTCCGCAAATGACAGCCGTACCTGGCAGAGAGTGGCCGACGGCGCGATGGACTGGACATTAGCTGAAGGCACTCCCGGCACAAGCAACTGCGGCGGAGTGTTCGGCGGAGAGATGGTAAAGGCGCAGATCATCAAGATACTGAAAGACTCGGCCGTCAAGACCATGGGAAAGATGAAATCCCTTAACAGCACCGACGACCTTAGTAAGTTCTTCAAGGTCGCCATACATGACGCAATGGATACAGGGATAGAAATGCTGGCCGCCTGTCTTGTGGAAGCAGCGATATTCGTGTCCATCGACATAACCGATGCGACCTCCACTGCCTGTGCGGGAGTACGCCTAGCCTTGTTCATAGACTCTGGGTTCATCGAAGAGGGACTGAAATACCTTGTCGGAGAGATAGAATCGATACTGCTGAACATAGAGAACCCATACGGCCTCAGGCCGATCGAGGTCCTGACCGACAACCTGTACCTCGGAGTGACGGTGTATATGGGTCTGTCCGCCCCGAAGTTCCTGAAGAACATCGAATCTCTGCCAAAGGTCAAGCTGGGTATCCACATCAGCTGCAATGTGTCCGCCCTTTGCAGACTCATCGGTTCCGACACAGGAAAATGGAAGGTCACCGCAGGGGTGATCATCATGGATTGCCCGTCGCAGATATTACCGTCTTCGATGAAAGCCGATCCGAGGCTTGACTCAGACCTCTGGCTCTTGAGAGCGACTTTCCATGCGGTGTGATTATCCATGACCGCGATCTTACACAAAAGGAGGGCATCCATGTTTAATTATAAGTGATACATATAACCCCTATGGCTGGAGCGAGCTTCAGGATACCGACCGTTCTTTCTGCAGATGAACTCATGGATAAGTCCTTCAAAAGAGCATCCAAAATATCAAAAAACGGATCTGACGCGCTTGACGGAAAGAAGAAGACCGCTCTGGCCAAGGTAACCGCTTCTGCGGACATCGTCACAACGACGCTTGACAATTATGTCAACAAATTTCCCAGGATCGATAAAAGAGAGGATTTCCTTCCCGAGCTGATCGACCTCATCATCGGCATCGACAGGTACAAAAAAGCACTCGGCGCACTGAACTGGGCCTCCAACAGGATCGATAAGCTGAAAAACGATTCTCTGAAGGACATAAGAGGGACAAAGGACCCGACCAGGATCGAGGGAATAAAGAACAGCTTCTACGGGAGAATGTCATCTTACATCAAAAGGGTCAACGAAGACCTTATCTTCCTGCAGGGCGCAAAGAATAAATTCAGAAGGATCCCGGCGGTCGACCCCGGTGTACCGACGGTCGTCGTGGCAGGTTTTCCGAACGTCGGCAAAAGCAGCCTGGTGGCAAAACTGAGCACCGCAGCCCCTCAGATCGCGCCGTATCCTTTCACGACAAAGGGGATAGTGATAGGGCACGTCAAAGATGACTGGAGGATGTTCCAGATGATCGATACTCCCGGTCTTCTCGACCG
>JAIRQG010000150.1 GCA_031256615.1 Candidatus Methanoplasma sp.
GCCTCCCCCAATTCCCCGGGTTCGAGGCCAGCAGATAGGGCAGGGCTCTCTCTTTCGCCCCCTTTATTCTCGGGAAATCCTCTATGTTAGCCCAGGTAAGGTCCATGACCACCAGCCCTCTTTTTGCATGAACAGCATCCGCCGGAGACAGAGCGGTCTCCGAGAACGGGGAAAGGACGATCGAGCCTGACGGTATGGACGACAATGTCTTTGCTTCCTTCCCCAGCCCGAACTTAAGCATTCTTTTTGCGGTGCATTTCTTGGGGTCGCACTGACATTTATCATGTATTATTACGGGGATCATGCGCTTATCATCGATCTCAGTTTTTCAGGGTCTTCCATGTTCTCTCTGACCCATGCGCTTACCTTGTCAATGAGGTCGGAATAACACTTTCCGAGCTCCAGGTCGTCGGTCGCGGCAAAGTCCTCTGCGGACCCGAGATCGCAGAGCATCTGTTTTCCCTGCCAGGGAGTCCTTTTCGCCCACTCGTCGAAGACATTCTTCCTAAGGAATACAACAACATCGTAATCCTCATCTTCCCTGAGACGGTCCCTGTCCCTGAAGTCTTTGGAGACCTGACGCCTCATGTCCTCTCCTCTTTGGTACATGACAGATATCACCTCGCAGTCGATGAGGTCGCGTTTAGGGCCTGCGCTGTATACCTCGTACTTATTGCCGTATTGCTCTCTCGCGAAGTATTCCGCAAGCTGCGACGTGAGATCGTTCTTCTCATCGATGAAAAGCACACGGACCTTTTTTTCCTTCTTCTTCAACATGCGACCCTCTCTGAATGTTCTCCGGTATCAATTGAAAAGATTTAGCACTTACCGGAACAGACAATGATTTATCTCCATTACACAATCGGAGCATGCCACGATGATGAACATTTTTTTTTTTTTTTCTGATGATAGACGGGCGAGCTGAGTGGCCTCTTATATTCTGCAGCGTTATCCTTCGGATATTTCGCCTGCTTTCAATAATTGTAAATAACGCTCCGCCAATAAAGGCATCATGAAACCGGTCTTGCAGGTAGCTCTGGACCTGATGCAGTTGGATCGTGCTGTCAGAATAGCCCACGAAGCCGTCGACGGCGGCGCGGATTGGGTGGAAGTGGGCACCCCTCTGATAAAGAGCGGCGGCGCCGATGCTGTGAGGACCATCCGCAGGGAGTTCCCGGAAAGGAAGATCATCGCTGACACGAAAACAATGGACGTGGGCGGGCTGGAGGTCGAGATGATGGCCAAGGCCGGTGCGGACATCGTTACCGTGCTGGGTCTCGCAGACGATTCCACGATCGCGGAGGCGGTCTCCGCAGGAAGGAAATACGGCGCAGAGATAATGGTCGACATGATCAACGTCCCCGACCGCGTCTCGAGGGCGAAGGAAGCAGAGAAGTTAGGCGCGTCATATATCTGCCTCCACATGGGGGTGGATTCTCAGATGAGGGGCGGAGGACAGCCGCATGACATCCTCAGAACCGTCGTTCAGGCGGTCTCCGTGCCCATTGCGGTCGCGGGAGGGATCACCGTTGAAACGGCATCCGGATACATCGACATGGGCGCATCGATACTGATAATCGGCGGCGCGATAATCAAAGCCGCCGACATAAAGGGCGCTGCCGCCGATATGATATCATCGATATCCGGAAAGACCGTTGACACCGTGCTGTCCAAGAAATATAACGAAGACGGACTGTTCGAAGCGTTCTCCAAAGCGTCTACCTGCAACATATCCGATGCGTTCCATAAAAGGGGAGTTATAATGGGCCTTCAGCCGTTCATCGCAGACGGCGTCAGGATGGTCGGGAGGGCGCTGACCGTGCAGACCGCGAACGGCGACTGGGCAAAGCCCGTCGAAGCGATAGACAGAGCAAAACCTGGCGATGTCATCGTGATCGATGTCGGGAACGCCCCTGTAGCGGTGTGGGGAGAGCTCGCTTCACATTCGGCAATGGTCATGGGTGTGAAAGGCGTCGTCATCGACGGCGCCATAAGGGACATCGACGACATAAAGAGAATGGGATTCCCCGCGTTCGCGAGGAGCGTGGTCCCCTGCGCCGGAGAACCTAAAGGTTACGGAGGGATCGGCATGGAGGTAACGATCGGAGGACAGATCGTCCGTACCGGAGACTGGATAGTCGGCGACGAGTGCGGCCTCATGGTCATTCCGAAAGAGTCTGCGGTCGAGGTCGCGAACAGAACGGTCGACATCAACGAGAGGGAGAACCGCACGAGAGAAGAGATAAAGAGAGGTTCCACGCTTTCCAAGGTCAACGAGCTTGCAAAGTGGGAACCTGTAAAGTAAGATCAGATACGGGTCGGCTTCTTTTCTCTTTTCGAGTATATATCGAGCCTCGGCTTCTGGCCGCTTTCCATCTTCGCGGCAAGGTCGTTAAGCCTCGCTATCCTGTCATCCATCGGAGGATGTGTGCTGAACAGTCTTTTGAGGATACTTGTCTTCCTGACCGGGTTCGCTATCCACATGCTCTCATAGCTGGTGTTGGTGTAATCATTGCGCTGAGAACTTACCCCCGTCTCGATGGACCTGAGGGCGCTGGCAAGCGCGCGTGGCTTGCCGGTTATCATTGCGCCGGTCTCATCCGCAAGATATTCGCGGCTTCTTGAGACTCCCAGCTGCACAAGGAGCGCGGCTATCGGAACCGTTATGCTGAGGACTATCGCGATCAAAAAAGAATAAGCATTCTTGTTGCCGCGGCTGAGCATGACGCTGTATATCGCGTACCTTCCGAGATACGAGAGTACGGCCGCCATCGTGGATGCCACCGACATTACGAGGATGTCCCTGTTCTTAACGTGAGCTATCTCATGCGCAATTACTCCTTCCAGTTCATCGTCTGAAAGCAGATTTAGAAGTCCTCTCGTGGCTACCACGGCGGCATTCTTCGGATTCCTTCCGGTCGCGAACGCATTCGGCATGAGCAGTTCCGACACTCCTACCTCAGGCATCGGGATGCCTGCTTTCTTCGCAACGTTCCTGACGATCGAATATAACCGAGGTTCCTCTGCTTCGGATACGATGCGCGCTTTGTTCGCTCTCAGCGCGCTGCGCTTTGAGAAGAAATACGCATACAGATTGAACACCACTGCCAAGACCAGCATTAGGATCAGGCCGATCCATATATTGTTGTACAGCCATCCGAACACCAGGCCTACAGCCAACAGTATTAGGGTCATCACGATGAACATAGATGCTGTCTTTATTCGCCACCTCATTGTATCACAGACTTTGGTACAATTCCAGTATATTTTAATATATCTTTGAGACGGCTGACTGCCGTTCCTTATCCGAGTAAAACAGTGATGCGGCCGATGATAAATCAGCCAACACGTTTATCAAGCCAAACGGCAAGACAAATGATGCAGAAAGTGGCAAGATAAGTAATAAGGCGGATCACAAAAAGGATCCGATACGGAATGTGCCGGTATCCGACACGGCCACAGCCATGCCTGAACCGGCCGTGCTGAATTGGCGGTCTTGACCCTCTATCAGATGTCCATCGTCAGGACGGTCCCTACATAAAAATCATTGACGCCTTTGAGGCTCAGCTCTTTCCTCAGATACATGATCCCGCTGACTCCCGTGCAGTGGTTGAGATACAGGTCCAGGCAGTTCTTCTCTTTGAACACGGAAGCGATCTTGCTCGCTTTCTCTTTATCCCTCCCTAGGTGCACCCCTCCTATGAACGCGTGTGGATACATCTCAAATCTCTTTTTCACGGCCTCCATGACCTCGGCCACGCCTGCATGGGAACATGCCGATATGACGATCGGCCCTTTCCTGGACATCAGCACCATGAAACTCTCCGTCAGCCCGAGGTCCTCGGACATCGGGGCAGAGATGAACAGTTTGTTGCCGATCTCCATCCAATCTCTTACCTCATACACATCCGCCTTGTCTGAAAGGTCTCTGGGGATGATGAACCCTTTTCTGCCGAACACCCTTTTGTCGCCCATCGCCGACTTCGGGGCGTAAAAGTTCAGAGGCATCTCTCTATCCCTCAGAAAATCCTCTATGCCTCCAGTGTGGTTGACGTGCCTGTGGGATATGACCACTTTGTCAATGCTCTCCGGTTTTATATCGAGGGACATCAGGTTGTGAAGAAGATACCTTCCTCTTCTGCCGGTATCGAAAAGTACCCTTTGGCTGTCTGTTTCGATCAGAACGGCGAAGCCCCTGGCTCCGATCAGCGGGGTGCCTTCCAATGAACCTTCATTATAGATACTAGTTATCTTTGCCTGCATTTCTTTCTGTTTCCTGTATCTCTTCTAATTAAAATAATTTTTCAGCGGTGATAGAGGCTATCGGGGATGTCCCTGCATATCCTGTTTATGCCTTCGGGATCGAGCTTTCCTGTTGACAGCAGATATTTTATCTTATTCGGCACGGTGGTGACATCCATCAGAACACCCGGACGTTCCGGGTCGTCTATGTAATCCGTTTCCAGCATGAACCTCGTCGACCCTTTGCCTAGCGCCTCCGAGATGTTCTTCTTCGATGCCGGGATCGACGGCATGACACCGAACGTCTCCTCGTCGGTCACGAACGGAGGGGATGAGTGCTTCACCACCAGCCCGGGGTCGAGACCGACCTTCCTCGCCATCTCCGACAGCGACCTGTTGGTGTCAGGCGTCCCTGACTCGCTGTGTATGATCACCGGGCGGTCCAGCTCTTTCGCGTGCTCCATCCCTCTGAGCAATATCCTGTTTGACGCATCCCAGATCTCGTCTGGCACATTGAAATGTGGCCTTCCTATCTCGCCGATCGCGCAGGCTTTGCCTTCGCCCACCATCTTCGCTGCGGCGTCCATCCCTTCCATCATCATCTCTTCGGCCTTCTTCAGCCCATACCGCTCTGAAACCGGCAGTATCAGCACCGGGTACGGGCCGACGGCGATGTTGATCTCCAGGCCTGTAACCTCTTTCGCCTTTTCTCCGAGAGAGAGCGTGATCTCGTACGACCTCTCAAAATCCTCTCCCTTGGTTATCGGTATCTGTTTGTATGGCAGCGTGACAAGGGTGAACCCCGTCCCGCCGGCGGCTTCGAAGTCCCTGATGGCATCCACATTCCTGCCTGAAGGGTCCATATGAATATGGTTGTCGTAAACGGAGATCTTTTCAGCCATATTAGTGAAGCGGCGGACAATATAATTATACATTACCCGATTAGAGTACGATATGGACAGCAACTCCCGTTTCCTGCTGAAGTCCTTCAGGAAATACTACAAAGAGAACCGTCCGATAATGCCGGACCGTTTTACCAAAAGGGAATTCGGCTTCATGTTCTTCGACCGGCAGATGGTGCAGAGGCACATCGGTTTCCCGACACCGGAGGAACTGAGCAGGTTCATGGTCGCCCAGGTGCCGAGTCACAGCTATTACTCAACCGCATACTACAGGAAACCGAGCGCCCCGACCATGGAAGAAAAAGAGTGGCTGGGCGCGGACCTGATATTCGACCTTGATGCCGACCACCTTGAAGGCGCGGACAAGATGTCTTATTCGGAGATGCTGGGCAAGATCAAAGAGGAGATGATCAACCTGGCCGACTCGTTCCTCTTCTCGGACCTGGGCTTCAGTGAAGAGAACATCCACATCGTGTTCTCGGGAGGAAGAGGATACCATGCGCACATACCGTCCAATGAGGTCCTTACTCTGGGCACGCATGAGAGAAGGGAGCTCGTCGATTACATAACATGCTCCGGCCTGAACATAGAGTGGGTATTCCCTTTCCAGAGAGTGGTGACCTCTCAGCAGAAGACCTCTGCCGGCAACCGGTCGAATATCGCGAAGGACCGCCTCATACCGCCGCAGGAGGCGGGCGGCTGGAGACGGAGGATGAGACACGGACTCATGGACCTCGCGAACGATGTG
>JAIRQG010000083.1 GCA_031256615.1 Candidatus Methanoplasma sp.
CAGCATCTCCGGCATACCGGGCGCGCCTTTTGGCCCTTCGTATCTTATTATGACAACATCCCCTGCGACTATCTTCCCTGATGTGATTGCCGCTGTCGCTTCCTTCTCGGAGTCGAACACCTTCGCTTTCCCGGTGAACCTCATCATGTTCCCGCTCACTGCCGCCTGCTTTACGACCGATCCCTGAGGCGCAAGGTTCCCTTTCAGTATCGCTATCCCGCCCTGCTCATGGAATGGATCGTTCAGAGGCCTTAGTATATCATCGTCCAAGACCTTCGCTTCCTCCGCGATCTGCATGACGCTCTTTCCGTTCACGGTGGGTGCGTCCTCTATCGATCCTTTCAGTCTATTCAGGACTGCGGGCATTCCTCCTGCATTGTCGAGATCGCGTATCGAGAATATCCCCGCCGGCCTGAGGCTTGTTATGTGCGGTACCTGTCTGGATATCTCATCGAAGAGGTCCAGTGTTACGTTCTGCCCGAACTCCTTGGATATCGCCGGGATGTGGAGCGCCGTGTTGGTCGACCCTCCTATCGCCATGTCCACCCGGACAGCGTTCCTGAAGGATCTCATCGTCACTATGTCTCTAGGTTTGATGTCCTTTTTGACGAGCTCAACTATTCTTTTGCCTGTTTCCTTCGCGATCTTCAGTTTCTTCTCGTCCACCGCCAGCGATGTTCCGCAGCCTGTCAGGCTCATCCCCAGCACTTCGGTCAGACATGCCATTGAGTTCGCGGTGAAGAGGCCGGAGCAGCTTCCTTTCCCCGGACATGCGGCACATTCTATTGTTTTCACGAAGTTTTCATCCGCTGCGCCTGCAGAATACGAACCAAGCGCCTCGAACACAGACTGAAGATCCAGAGATTCTTCGTCACGGCTTCCGGCTTCCATCGCGCCCCCCGTTATCAGGATCGCCGGGACATTCATCCTTCCTGCCGCCATGAGCATCCCCGGCGTTATCTTATCGCAGTTGGTGACTCCGACCCAGCCGTCCAATGCATGGCCTTCGACCATCACCTCGCAGCAGTCTGATATCACTTCTCTTGATATCAGCGAGAACCTCATCCCGTTGTGGCCCATAGCGATGCCGTCGCAGATTGCCGGGACGCCGAAAGTGAAGGGTTTCCCTCCGGCCTCTGTTATTCCTTCCCTGACCGCTTCCGTGATCTCATTGAGATGCAGGTGGCCGGGCACGATGTCATTCCAGGAGTTGGCTATGCCTATGAAGGGTTTCTCAAAATCCTCATCCGTCAGACCGTCCGCTCTCAGCAGGCTTCTGGCAGGCGCACTCCCTATTCCTTTTCTGATGACATCGCTTCTCATGCAAATGACCTGTTATCTCACTGATTAAAATTACACGTATATATTTAGCGCATCTTTTTGAGATATTTCTCTGCCTCACGGTACGCTTCGACCACTGCAGCGGGATTCCTGGTCCTCATGAACCCGTCCCTCATGCATATGCCTGCGGTGTCTGATGCAAGAACTTCCAGGAAAACATCAGGGAGGATGCCCCCTGCCCCCACCACAGGGATGTCGACTGCTCCGAGCATATACCTTAGGGTGGAGAGGCCTTTCGCGTTCCTGCATGATTTGCATGTAAGATCGAACACATCCCTGAATATCAGCAGGGAAGCGCCGCGCCTTTCAGCCTCCGCCGCTTCCTTATCATTACGGACGGTCGTCAGGACCTTATCGAACCCTTCCGGCTCTGAGGCTCTTAGATCGTCGAGGCCCAGATACATGGTCTTCACCCCCAATTCCTTCGCAACATCCGCGAACCTGTCCGCGCAGAATTCTACACCGTTTTCCTCGCACTCTTCTTTGCAGAACGAAGCCAGTTCTTTGTATTCTGCCGGAGATAGATCCCTTTCCGAAAGGATGATCATATCGGGCTTGGCTTTCGCGATCATGGAAATCTGCTCCTTGAAAGGAAGCATCGATTTGTGTCGGTCCGTGGCTGCGATTATCATATTGCATTCATCGCGCAGAGTGTATTTTAATTCATTCAACATAAAATGATGAGCGTTCAGCCACTGTTAGATCACCCAGCACTTCAAAAAAATCCACTTTCGGGCAATTCGGACATCCCCCTGTTAACCTTAAATCCTTTGCGGAGAATCAAGAACTGCCGAAAGATGGGAAGTCCGGATCTGCCGTGATTTCTTCACACTCTCGGCAGATCCGGTACCGTCCCGGCGGGAGGTGGAACAATGATTTCTGTCTCCAGAAATCGCTGCGGCGGCGTCCGCATTGTGATAGTCATCGGAAGGATGACCATCATCCTTGAATGGCCATAATCTTATGACATCACAAGGATCGACAGCCCTAAGCTGTCCGGCCCCATTTGGGGCCGTTATCCGTCTCCCATATTTTCTCATGGCTTTTTAGTATTTAATATCAGCGAAGAGCGCTTTGTATGAAAACCAAACAAAAACGAAAGAAAAAAAGGGTGGGGTTTAAGTTGTTTAAGTGCTGCGAAGAACTATCTCTATGTTCACGCCGTCCGGTACCTGGATCCTCATGAGCTGCCTTAGGGCCCTCTCGTCGGCGTCCAGGTCGATGAGCCTCTTGTGGATGCGCATCTCCCACCGGTCCCATGTCTCGCTTCCCTCTCCGTCAGGGCTTTTCCTGCAGGGAACCTTGAGTTTTTTCGTGGGAAGCGGAACAGGTCCGCGTATGTCCACACCGGTTCTCTGGGATATTCCCTTAATCTGGGCGCAGACACTGTCGACCTTTGCCGGGTCCGTTCCGCTTAGAGAGATTCTTGCGCGCTGTGACATGTGTTATCCCTTTATGTTGTGGTCAGAGGGCCTCAGTTGGCCTTCTGGACCTCGATGCACATGCCGGCAGCGACCGTCTGTCCCATATCACGGATTGCGAACCTTCCGAGCGGCGGGAATTCCTTGGCCGTTTCGATGACCATGGGCTTCGTGGGCTCGACCTTGACAATCGCGATGTCTCCGGTCTTCAGGAAGTCGGGGTGTTCCGCTTTGGCCTGACCCGTCTTGGGGTCGATGGTCTTGACAAGTTCGACGAACCTGCACGCGACCTGAGCCGTGTGGCAGTGGAATACGGGTGTGTATCCTACCGTTATCACGGACGGGTGGTTCAGGACCACGATCTGAGCGGTGAACTGCTTTGCAACAGACGGCGGGTTGTCTACCGGGCCTGCTACATCTCCTCTCTTCACATCATTCTTCGCTACGCCACGTACGTTGAATCCGACGTTGTCGCCGGGGCCTGCCTGGGGCAGCTGTTCGTGGTGCATCTCAATGGATTTTACCTCACCGGGGACGTGCGAAGGCTCGAACATGACCTTCATGTTCGGTTTCAGCATGCCGGTCTCGATCCTTCCTACGGGGACGGTTCCGATACCTGTGATGGTGTATACATCCTGGATAGGCATCCTGAGGGGCTTGTCCGTCTGTTTCTCCGGTACCTTAAGGGTGTCGAATGCCTCAAGGATGGTCGGCCCTTTGTACCAGGGGGTGTTCGCGGATTTTGTTTTGATATTGTCCCCGGCCATTGCGGACACGGGGATGAACGGGACGACGTCGGTCTTGATACCGACCATCTGCATGAGCTTGCTCATTGCGGCGACAGTCTCTTTGTACTTGGCCTCATCGTATTTCACTGCGTCCATCTTGTTGACGGCGACGATGATCTGCCTGACACCGAGTGTGGTCGCAAGGAAGACGTGCTCTTTTGTCTGTGCCTGCGGTCCCTCAATGGCGGAGCAGGTTATCACGGCTGCGTCGGCCTGCGAGGTTCCGGTGATCATGTTCTTAACGAAGTCACGGTGGCCGGGGGCGTCGATGATCGTGAAGTAGTATTTGTCTGTGTAGAACTTCTTGTGCGCTACATCGATCGTAACTCCTCTTTCCCTCTCTTCTTTCAGGCCGTCCATGACCCATGCGAAGTAGAAGGATCCTTTACCTTTCTCCTCCGCCTCTTTTTTGTATTTTTCTACCAGGTGGGGCTCGATCGCACCCGTCTCCAGGAGGATCCTTCCGGTTAGGGTGGATTTCCCGTGGTCGACGTGTCCGATGATGACCAGGTTCATGTGCTCTTTGTCTGCCATTTTCATACCTCCTACTTTATAGGTCTATTTTTCTGCGATAAGATGTTTATATTTAAAGTTTACAGACCTGAGTAGTAGCGGGCGTCATACGGTTCAGGATTGATTCCCTTGCGGGTCCTGATCTCTGTGACGACCTTCTTCTGCAGCTCAGGCGGCAACTGTTTGAATCCTGCGTTCTCTGTGGACCAGAGTGCGCGTCCCTGTGTGGAGCCGCGTATATCCGATGCGAATCCGAACATGTCAGCTATAGGACATTCGGCAGACACGGTCGAGTCTGCCCCGTCCTGGCCCATTTCCAGGATCGTACCGCGGCGCTGGTTTATCAGATTGACCGCTCCTCCCATGTAATCCGGCGGGACGCTGATGAACACTTTCGTCATCGGTTCCATGAGGGTCCTTCCTGCCTCGCACATCGCACCGTATATACCATCCCTTACTGCGGGGATGACCTGAGCCGGTCCTCTGTGGATCGTGTCCTCGTGGAGTTTTGCATCCACCAGTTTAACTTTCACTCCTGCGGCCTTCTCGTTAGCGAGGGGGCCTCTCTGCATTGCCTCTTCGAAGGCCTGCTTTATGAGCTCCATCGTCTCGTGGAGGTACTGGATACCTTTTGTGTTATCCATAAGCATGTTGCTGTTCTTGAACATCACAACGCCCTTTGCCTCTTCTTTCTCAAGGCCGAGCTCTTCCAGGTGTTTCGCCATTGCTTTCGGGTCCTTGATCTTTGCGTCAGGATCTATGTCTCCGCTGTGTATCGCGTCGACGACCGCCTGTTCCAAAGGTTCCACCATGAAGTAGAATTTGTTGTGCTTGTTAGGCGATTTGCCTTCGAACTGGGAAGGGTTGCTTCCTTTTATTCCTTCTTGGTAAACGACTATGGGCGGCGATGATACTATCTCAACGCCCTGTTCGTTCACGATACGGTATTCCGTGATCTCAAGGTGCAGTTCGCCCATACCGGACAGAAGGTGCTCTCCCGTCTCGTTGTTGATCTCGATGTTGAGCGACGGATCGGCCTTTGCGATCGACCTCAGCACATCTACGAGCTTGGGCAGGTCCTTCATGTTCTTTGCTTCGATGGCTTTCGTGACCACCGGTTCAGAGTAGTGGGCCATCTTCTCGAAGGGATCCATTTCGGAAATGGATGATACCGTCGAACCGGCGATCGCGTCCTTCAGACCGGTGACCGCGGCGATGTTCCCAGCGACCACTTCTTCCGTTGTGATCCTGTCCGCGCCGACCATCAGGGCGACCGTCTGCACTCTCTGCACGTTCGGCATTCCCGATATGTACAGCGAATCGCCTTTCTTGACCGTGCCTGAGAACAGCCTTCCGATCGCTACCTCTCCTGCGTGAGGATCCATGATAATCTTGTTGACCATGAAGGAGACCTCTCCGGTGTGGTCGCATTCCAGCATCTGTTTCCCTATCGTGGAGTTCAGATCTCCTTTCCAGATGATGGGGATACGGAGCTTCTGCGCGTCCCTGGGGTTCTGGATGTGCTTTATGGCCATCTCGAGAACGACCTCATGGATGGGGGATTTCTTTGCCAGTTCTTTCTGGCCGCCTTCCCTTGCGCAATGCTCGAATATGTCGCTGAAAGTGATCTTCGATCTCTGCATGAAAGTGGATGATATGGCCCAGTTATTGTATGCGGACCCGAACGCTACGGTCCCGTCCTGTATGCTGACCTGCCATTTCTTGTTGAGCGGTGCCGGAAGGATGTCCATTATCTTCTGGTTGAACTCCGCGACGATCTTGGAGAACTTGCTGACCATCATGTCCTTCGTTACCTGCTGCTCAACGATCATCCTGTCCACTTTGTTGATGAACAGAAGCGGCCTTACCCTTTCTTTAAGGGCCTGCCTTATGACCGTCTCCGTCTGAGGCATTATGCCTTCCACTGCGCAGCAGAGTATGAAAACTCCGTCCAATGCCCTCATCGCTCTTGTAACGTCCCCTCCGAAGTCCACGTGGCCGGGGGTGTCGATAAGGTTGATAAGATATTCTTTTCCTTCGAATTTGTGCACCATCGATGCGCTCGCGGCGTTGATGGTTATGCCTCTCGCGGCTTCCTGCTCATCGAAGTCCAGGACGCACTGTTTTCCGGCAAGGTCGGACGACATCATTCCTGCTCCGGCTATGAGGTTGTCGGAGAACGTTGTCTTTCCATGGTCGATGTGCGCCGCCGTACCTATGTTCCTGATGTTCTCAGGAATGATCATAAGTTCCGTTGCCCTTTTTATGTTGTCTTCTTTGCGTCCCATTTATGTTCCCTCCCGATCACCTTGCCGACTGTGCGACCCTCTCGATCTCCTCTTTCTTGGCGACCGCGAATGAGGTCATGTCGCCTTTCGATGCCAGCATCAGCTCGTCGGCCAGACACTCATAGATGGGTTTCTTGCTCTTCGAGGATGCCCTGACGACGCCTGCGCACACATTGCGCAGTGCGATGTCGAGCCTTCTCTGCGGGGATATGTCCACCGCTTTGGGCACGGATATGCCTCCGAACTGAAGCCTCGTAACCTCTTCGCGGGGTGCCGCGTTCTCCAGCCCTTCTATTAAAATTTGAATTGGGTTCTTTTTGGTCTTTTGAGCGATAATATCGAACGCTTGGGAGACGGTCTTGTATGCCTTCATCTTCTTACCGGTGTATTTCTCGGTCCTCATGATGTTATTAATAAGCCTCTCCACTATGCTCAGCTTGGATTTGCCGAACCATCTGTTCGCGTGTTTTCCGCCCGAGTGTGGCACGTTTGTGGGTGTTAGGTCTATGTATTTTGCCAAACCGCCATCGTTGACGATGATCTCGGACGTGTCGTATTTTCCAAACATGAGCGCTTTCTGAGCAACAATCTCTGACATTTGATTCACCTTACCGGTTTCTCGGTCCTTCCGCGGACCATTTCGTTGAGAGAGACATTGTTGACCTTGATGACCTTGTAACGTACGCCGGGGATGTCGCCGTATGAACGTCCCATCCTTCCGCCGATGCCCTCCACCAGCACCTCGTCGTGCTCGTCGATGAAGTTGATGGCTCCGTCGCCTACCGCGAAAGCTGTGATCTGACGGCCGTTCTTTATCAGCTGGACCTTTACGCACTTACGGATGGCAGAGTTGGGCTGCTTCGCTTCCACTCCTACCTTCTCCAGCACTATGCCGCGTGCCTGGGCCGCTCCCTCCAGGGGGTCGGATTTCTCCCTAAGTTTCAGTACTCTCTTCTTGTATCCACGATCCAGCCAGCGGAACTTCTGCCTGTCCTCTTTCATTTTCC
>JAIRQG010000112.1 GCA_031256615.1 Candidatus Methanoplasma sp.
TCCCCGACAACCTGAAAGAAGACTGATCAGTGCCTGAACACCCTGCAGCCGGTGAACACCATCGCCATGTTGTGCTCGTTCGCCGCGTCTATTACTTCCTGGTCCCTTATGCTTCCGCCGGGCTGTATGATCGCTGTCACACCTGCTTTTGCAGCTTCGTCCACACCGTCCCTGAAGGGGAAGAACGCATCAGATGCCATCACCGATCCCTGCGTAGGCTCGTTAGCTTTCATTGCCGCTATCTTAGCGGAATCCACACGGCTCATCTGCCCCGCGCCGATCCCTATCGCCCTTTCTCCTTTGACAAAGACCACTGCGTTCGAAGTCACATGCTTGGCAAGCTTCCAGGCAAAGAGCAGGGCCGCTATCTCCTCAGAGGTCGGCCGGCGGTTGGTGACCACCTTGAGGTTCTTCGGGTCAATGGGCACATCCTCATCGGTCTGTACAAGCATCCCTCCGTACACCTTCTTCACCTTGAACTCCCTGTACCTTTCAGAGGGTGCGATGGGAGAATTCGTTCTGAGAAGGCGTATGTTCTTCTTCTGCGACAGAAGTTCGATCGTGCCAGGCTCATAGTCGGGGCATATCACCGCTTCAACGAAATACTGCGATATCATCTCGGCGGTCCTCATGTCGCAGTTGCGGTTGATGCATATCACGCATCCGAACGCAGACAGCGGATCGACGTTGTATGCTGTTTTGAACGCTTCGAAGATATCATCGTCCGACGCCAGACCGCACGGGTTTGTGTGCTTCATCACGACCGCGGTCGGCCTCTCGAAATCCATCGCTATGTCCAGAGCCTTATCGAGATCGAGAATGTTGTTGTAAGATAGTTCTTTGCCGTGGATCTTTTCGGATTTTGCCACTGTCGTGCCTTTTGCGAAGGGCATTCTGTAGAAAGCGGCCTTCTGATTAGGGTTCTCCCCGTATCTGAGATCTTCGACCTTTTCGGTCGGAGCGGGGAAAGACCTCGGGAATCCGTCGCCGAACCTGCCGAACATATACGATGATATCATGGAATCGTATTCGGCGGTAGTAATGAATGCCTCAAGCATCAGTTTCTCAAGGACGCCCTCGGATATCTCTCCGCCGGTGCGCAGTTCTTCCAGGATCGCGGAGTATTGGTCGGGGTTTGTGACCACCGCAACGGACCTGTAATTCTTTGCCGCCGCCCTTATCATGCTGGGGCCGCCGATATCGATGTTCTCTACGATGTCCTCGTATTTTGCTCCCTCTTTGAGGACGGTCTCTCTGAACGGGTAGAGGTTCACAACCACCATATCTACCGGGATTATGCCTTTGTCCTTTATGGCGGCCATGTGTTCCGGAAGGTCCCTTCTTGCCAGGATCCCGCCGTGGAGCATGGGATGAAGCGTTTTGACGCGTCCGTCCAGCATCTCCGGGAATCCCGTTACTTCCGCCACTTCTTTGACAGGTATCCCATTATCCTTCAGGAGTTTGTACGTGCCCCCCGTTGATATTATCTCTGCGCCCATCTGAGTCAGTTCTTTCGAGAAATCCAATATTCCATTTTTGTCAGAAACGCTGATTATTACCCTTCTTATCTTGACCAACTGTATGCCCTCCTTCAAGAGGCACCTCAGATTTTCTGGGGTACATCTTTGAAATGAGGTTATGTTAGATAAATGCTCCTTTCAGCTGCGAGCGACCATGCGGTTCTTCGGCGACAGATGCTGCGCCCTCTGCCGCAGCTTGGGCATTCTTTCAAGATGCGCTGTCCTTTTTGATGTAGTCCATACTAACTATGCGTGTGCGATGCAGGAACAAGTGCATTGAAAGCTTAGGTTGCTAAGGTAACAATTGAATTGATGTTGAATAGAGACGGGCCTTCATGAACCGCCTCTGTTCAGCCTCAAGGACCATCAGCGGAACTTTTATCAAAAAGCCGTGACAGGATCTATGCAACAATATTAATACTCGATAATAACTATTACGGTTGCCGATATAACGGCAGACGTAGTATTGAAGGAGATAAATGGATGCCCGAAAGCTTTGAGAGAGGCGCGTTGACCGAAGCGGTGTTCTACATTCTGCTGTCGTTGCATGAACCGATGCATGGTTATGCGATAATGCAGAATGTAGAAAGACTCACAGAGGGCCGTGTTGTTCTGGGGGCCGGCACCATGTACGGTGCGATCAATGCGCTTGTGCAAAAAGGATGGATATCCGATGCTTCCACAGAGCATGACGCCCGCAAGAAAAAGTATGTCATAACGGAAGCGGGGCGTTCGGTATTCCTGAAGGAACTTGACCGGCTCAAAGAATTGCTTCATAACGGCGAAAATATACAGTGAGGTTCAAAACATGAAAACAGTTGTTTGGAAATGGTTCATCGACTATGAGAAAGAGGAGGCATGGCTTAATGAAATGTCTGCAAAGGGATTCGCGTTCACCGACTATTTTTTAGGCCGCTATACCTTCAAAGACAGCGCGCCTGGGGAGTACATCTATCGTATGGAATATCTTAAAAAATATCCTTCACACCCCGAAAGTCAGCAGTACCTGAAATTTATGGCTGAGGCCGGCGCAGAATGCGTTTCATCTTGGTTTCTGTGGGCATATTTCCGCAAAAAGGCGGAAAACGGAACGTTCGACATCTACAGCGATATAGATTCCAGAATAGCGCACTACAAACGCATCGGTGCATTCTTCCTGATTTTAGGCATATTGGAGGCGGTTTTAGGCACCCTCAGGCTTGCTGACGTCCTATCGGGAGAAACGCTGATGGGGCTCGAGATGGACCTGTTTTTGATCTGCTTCTTCTTGTGTATGAGCGCTGTCTTCCTATACTCATGGAACTCGATCAGAAAGAAAATAAAGAAGCTGAAAAAGGAAAAGGACGTATGGGAGTGATGCCTTTGAACCCAGGACATTTGCGGGTTGGGTGGTCGATGCGGTCTCAACATACTTTTATTTGAACGCCCGTTCCCTTTTTCATGGTCAAAGTAATACTTCATACGACCGCAGGCGATATTGAACTGAAAATGCATGAGGACATGCCGATAACGACAGGCAACTTCGTAAAACTGGCATCGAGCGGTTTCTATGACGGAACGATCTTCCACAGAGTGATCAAGAATTTCATGATCCAAGGCGGGGATCCGAAGGGTACCGGGACGGGCGGACCCGGCTATACGATCGAGGATGAGTTCGGGACCGGCCATTCCAATATCAGGGGGACGATCTCCATGGCGAACACCGGAAGGCCCAACACCGGAGGCAGCCAGTTCTTCATTAATCTGGTGGACAACTGCTATCTTGATAAAGAGAACCAGTCAACTCCGTATGCCCACCCTGTCTTCGGACAGGTCGTTAAAGGAATGGATGTTGTCGACAAGATAGGAAATTCCCCCACCGGCCGCAACGACCGCCCGGCCGCCGACATCATGATAACAAAGGCTGAGGTACTCGAGAGATGAAAGACCGCCACGTAATGGAATGCCTCGGGATGTCCCGAGTGGTCATTGAGGACGGAAAGGTCACCGTGGTCGAGGGGCCAAAGGTAAAATTCTGCCCTCTGTTCAAAAAATACCGCAACATCGACGAGATAACGGAAGAGGTTGTTAGGTCCAACATAGAATTCAGGATCGAATCCTTCGGCATGTGCTCCCCTGACAGAGAGATACGAATGAAGGACTTCCTTTCCTTCGGAATATCCGAGATCCTCAGTTCGGCTTTGAAACATGGGAAGATCGACGCAGCGGTCATCGCCGCCGACGGCTGCGGGACCGCTGTCGTGACAGACTCAGAGATGGTGCAGGGCTTAGGCGGAAGAATATCCGGCCTGTGCGAGACATCTCCTATAGAAAGCGTGATAGAAGGCGTCGGGAGAGGGAATGTCCTCGATCCGGCAACCGCAGAGATGGATATGATCAAAGGAGTGAGGAAAGCAAAGGACATGGGGCATGGGACGGTCGCTGTCACTGTGGTATCCATGAAGGACGCTTCCGACCTTAGAAAAGAGTTCGGAGGTTCCGTCGTCATAATGGCTGTCCACACCTCATGCATGTCTGGGGACGACGCCCGCACCGCTTTTGACGTCTGCGATGTGGTCACCGCATGCGCCTCCAAGACCGTGAGGGACGAATCTAAAACAAGAGATGTTGTAACAGCCGGCAATAAGGTCCCGGTCTACGGAGTATCAGAGAAAGGGAAAGAACTTGTGATCATGAGACTAAAGGAAACAGGAAAGGCGCCATGGGACGGGAAAGAACCGGAAGATCCGCCTTACCCTCTCATTTGAACGTCTCGATGACGAGATGCGTGCTTGAACGGAGATATATCAAAGGTATCCCCTCTTTTCTTGCCCTTGCCCTCAGGCTCTTGTCGTTGGTAAGTATGTAGCCGCCGGTGGAATGCGCGACCTCGATGACCGCCTCATCGCCGGAAAGCGTCGTCTGAACGATCTCGTATTTCCTTGCAAGCTCAAGCGCCGCCTTTGAGAATTTGTGGTCAAGGTGTTTAAGCTCGCCGATCAGCGGCCCGGGCACGACGCATCTCACATCTCCCAAAAGATCGCTGAGAGCAAGATCGAGATTTATCCTTATCTCAAAGGGCATCAGGAGCGCATTGGTATCCAGGACCACTGTCTGCATGAACTCACTGTTCTATTATCCCGTAACCTATGAGTCTCCATTTGTTGGAGATCCTTCGGGATATCGCAACTCTCTGACCCGGGAGTATGCATACCGGTATCTTGAGCATCACTTCCGCAGAGTCAGCTCTTGCGCTTTTTACCACACCCACCGTGGTTGCCGTCCCAACGCTGAGCATCAGCGGTTCGTTGCTCTTGATCTCATCGACGGTCAGATCGGCAGACGACCCCACCACGCGGTCCAGAAGAGTGGTCTTCATCTTGAAATCATGGACCACTGGGGGAAGCTGTCCGGGCGCCCCCACGACCCTGCCCGTAAGCCCGTCGGATTTTGTTATTGAGGGATCGAGCGCAGTGCCTATGGCGATCAGCCCGCCGGGCATCGCTTCCTTCACGCTCTTCCCTCCGGCCTGTATGGATGTTACCTTTGCGGTTATTTTCTCATATACGGGTTTGCCGGCGATCTCTACCTTTCTCCCGGGCACGATCTCTATCTCATCGTCGATCTTCAGCTTGCCCTGGATGAGCGTACCTCCGATGACCCCTCCTTTCAGGTCCTTCGGGACCGTTCCGGGAGTATTGATATCAAAAGACCTTGCGACATGCATCATCGGCGGCGCATTGACATCCCTCTCGACCTTCGATGCTATGTGCTCTTCTATGCTCTCGATCAGCATGTCGATGTTGACGCCCCTGTTGGCAGATACGGGTATGATGGGCGCATGCTCTGCGATCGTTCCCTTCACGAACTCCTTTATCTGTTTGTAGTTCTCGATGGCCTGTTCCCTGGTGACGATATCGATCTTATTCTGAACGATGATGATATTCTCTATGCCGATGATCGACAGAGCCATAAGATGCTCTTTCGTCTGCGGCTGAGGGCATCTCTCGTTCGCTGCGACGAGCAGCAAAGCGCCGTCCATAAGGGCGGCGCCCGACAGCATGGTTGCCATCAGGGTCTCGTGGCCAGGCGCGTCCACGAAAGAGATCGCTCTGTGGAAGTCCGCCTTCTCTCCGCATTTGCATTTCGGAGCTGTTCCGTAAGCAACAGGGCCTTCGCAGGCGGGACACTTATAGAATGCTACATCCGCATATCCCAGTCTGATCGAGATGCCTCTCTTGACCTCTTCGGAGTGACGGTCCGTCCATTCCCCGGAAAGCGCTTTCGTGAGCGTTGTTTTCCCGTGGTCGACGTGGCCTATCATCCCGATGTTGATCTCAGGTTGCTTAGGGACTCTCATTACTTCTTCTCCGCGGAAGCCCCTTCGGCGGGCGGCGCCAGGAGTTCCTCGATGGACTTCGGTCCGTAATCCGCGATCGCGAGGTTTATCTGAACGATCTCACCTGATATCGTTGACCCGCGTACCGCTACCCTTCTCCTTTCTCCGGGGTACGTCTCATGGAAACCGAGTCCTTCCGAGAGCAGGAGTTTCTTTCTCTTCGGTCCGGGAAGGTCTGCCCTCATGGGGGTGCCGTTGCGGTCGCTTCCGCCTGTTATCTTCAGTTTGTATCCGGGGAGACCGACGAAAATCCCATCCACGATCTCTCCGATGTTTTTACCATTCAGAGAGTTCGCGTGGTGGCCTGTGACAGTCACGTTGTAGGACTTGCCTGTCTTCACATCGTTTACGATGGTTTTGAATTCTACCATTTGAACACCTGTAGCCGCCCTATTATAGTGCTACTTATAAATGTTTGTCTTTCCTCATTGTTAAAATAAGGATCCCAAACCGGACTGGCGGCAGGTACGGGAATGCTGTTTGCGGCGCAGCGCTCCGGCTCCGCTCATTTTTTCTTTTTGGACGCGTCTCTGGAAAGCCCCTTGTCGAGGCGCGATTTGAACTCATTTATGGATTTTACGTCCATCGGGTCCACTCCCTGAAGATCCGCCAGATATAACGACACGTAATCTCCGATCATCACCGCTCTCAGGGTTCTCTGAAGCGGCGTTTTTCCTTTGATGCGTATGATCTGCACGTCCTGTCCGTATCTTTTGAGGGATGTCATCGACGCGTCGGCCATTTTCCTTATGGCCCTGTGTGCTGAGCTCTCGTAGAGGAAGATGGGTACACATTTATTCCTCAGCTCCCCTTCCGACCATCCCGCTATCTCATTATGGTTGAATTCCGGGACCGATCCGGCGAACGCCATCGTTTTTGAGTTCTCGTTGATCTGGCTCTTCCATCTCATCGCGGAAGCGTATATCCCTGCCGTGGAGTATATTATCGGTATGCGTCCGTTGATGCGTGCGGCGATCTTACGCGCGTCGCTCTTGTCCCCTATGAGCTTCTCCCTGAGTTTGTAGAGCGCCGGAAGAAACCTTTGGATGTCCTGAGCGCAGCGTGTGCCGCATAAGGCATCGATTATGACCGCCAAATGCCCCATGCTGAGTCCGAGGGCGCTCCTCGGCTGGAATCCGCACTCCATTTTGATCAGGATGTCCCCTCTTTCATTCCCAAGCGTTTCCAGCTCGCCGCCGGATGTGATTATCACAATGCGGCAGTCCCTCTCCGCCGCCTGGCGGTACATCGAGAGGGTCTCGCTGGTGTTCCCCGAATAGCTGGAAATGATGACGAATGTCTTGCTGTCGACCCATTTCGGAAGTTCCGGGAACCTTTGAACAGTTATGGGGATCTTAACGTCTTTGATCACGCAGTCCCTGATGATGTCTCCGCCGATGGCGGAGCCTCCCATGCCGCATATGATTATCCTGTTGAAGTCGGCATTGATCGTGATGGAAGATTCTGTGGCTGTCCTGAGATCATCAACGAAATGATAGATCTCGTTGGCCATGCTGCCGCGCTCATGAAAACGATTTTCCGGACTCTCTTCTTCCATTGTCACATGCCCCAGAAGAGGTCTCCTCTTCTTTTTATCTCAATGGTCTCTTGCAGGACCGCCCTTTCGTCATCCGTGATATCGAGGACGGCCAGTTGTTTGACCGCGGATGCTATCAGGTCTACGTAGATAATGTCCTCCTCGTTTATCTGCCTGCCTGCTGTCACCCCCTCTATACCGACGGCGACCTCGTCGCCCTGCTTTGCTTCCTTCAGGGTATCTTCTCCGGAATGGATGCTTTTTATCCTTCCGGCCTCCCTTCCGTCAGCTCCAATGAGAAATTGGCCTATCCTTATCCTTCCTGCAAGCACCCTCACGCCGACTATCGCGGGCTTGCTTGTTCTGAAGATGCAGTTCGGGAGTATCCTGAACTTGGCGGGGAAGGAGAACTCCGATCTCTTGTCGGAATCTGTTTTCTTTTTGGATTCGTCCACCCATTCCTGATACTCTTCTATCAAACGGTATACGATCTGATTCGTGAGCACCTTGACATCATGGTTCTCGATCTCTATTTCCGCATCTTTTGTGACCGACACATTGAAACCTAGGACCACGTGGTTCGCTTTGTCGCCGTAGGCAGCCTCCAGGACATCCCTTCTGGTGATGTCCCCCACACTGAATTTCCTTATGGGTATCCCGGCTTCCTTGGTCTCGAATGCAAGGGCTTCCAGAGATCCTATCGCGTCGGCCTTGATCGTTATTCCTTTTTCGGTCGCCTCTATCTTGATGGTGGAATCTTCTTTCAGTTCCTTTATCGCTGGATCGTTCGGACCCTTGACGACAACGAACGGCGCGCCTGCGATGGCGCCCTCCATGCTTTGAGTGGATATCTTCACTCCGGCGGCGGCATGCAGTTCCCTGACCGAGTCAAACCTGTCCCTCGGATCCCTTATCTCATCCAGCGGTTTCGGCTTCAGTATCGCCTTCACTTTGGTCAAATGGGGCGCGTCGCTTGTCCCCAGGGCGACGGTATCGCCTCTGGCGATCGTGCCTGAATAAAGGATCACATCCATGGTCTTTCCGAGACCCTTTTCTTCTTTTATCTCGAGGATCGTGCCTCTCCCTGGACCTTCTCCCTTCTTCAGCTGCTGCTCCAAGAAACGCTGTGCCAGACCTATCAGGACAAGCAGGAGGTCAGGTATGCCTTCCCCTTCCTTTGCGCTGATGGGGACCAGTGCGACAGCTTTCGTAAAATCGTCTATCCTGTCGTATCTGTCGGCATATATTCCTTCTGCGGACAGCTGGGAGATCACATTGTACATCTTCTCCTCAAAAGCGGCCACCGTGTGCGCCTGCTGCACCTTCTCCGCCATGATGAACGGCCTTCCTTCTTCCGGCATCCATCCCTGGATCGTATCGATCTTGTTCAGTGCGATGACGAAGGGCGTCTTGTACTGCCTAAGTATGCGTATGGACTCGATGGTCTGCGGCATTATGCCTTCTCTGATATCTATCACCAGGACGGCAAGGTCAGCGAGGGACCCTCCCCTCGCGCGCAATGTAACAAAAGAGTGGTGCCCGGGAGTGTCTATGAAAAGCAGCCCGGGCACATCGAACTTCTTTTTGCCGATCAGCTTGGCGCATACTTTGTAAATATGCTCGATGGGCACCTCGGTCGCGCCGATGTGCTGAGTTATGGCGCCTGCCTCGCGGGCCTGCACGGAAGTACCTCTAATCCTATCAAGGAGTTTGGTCTTGCCGTGGTCTACGTGGCCAAGCACGCTGACAACAGGCTGCCTTATCGCCATCCCATCACGCTCGCGGAGACTTTTTGGAAGATTTATTCATAAGTCCAAACATCTGCCGTTCTCTTGTAAGAGACCAGCTCTTCTGGCTTGAAGAAGATGGATATCTCCCTCTCAGCCGATTTGGTGGAGTCGGAGCCGTGTATGATGTTCATTCCGGTGACCATCCCGAAATCGCCCCTTACGGTTCCCGGAGCAGATTCCTGAGGATTGGTCTTGCCCATGAGGTTCCTGCACACCGAAACGGCATTATCGCCTTCAAGGACCATCGCGAGGACCGGACCGGACGTTATGAAAGAGATCAGTGAATCGAAGAATCCTTTCCCTTTGTGCTCGCCGTAATGGACCTCGGCGGTCTCTTTCTTGATGATCATGAACTTCATTGCAACGATCTTCAGCCCTTTCCTCTCAAAACGAGATATTATCTCGCCGCAGAGCCCTCTCTGAACGCCGTCAGGTTTGACCATGACGTAGGTTTGCTCCGTGGCCATGTTATCATTCCTTCTTCTCTGCGGCTTTCAGGCGCGCAGCTTTCTCGGCCATTGCTTTTTCGGTCCATTCCGTGGTCCTTGCGACCCTCTTGAGCTCGATCATGTTCTTGTAACATTTGCTCGTGTCAAAATTGAGTACGGTTCCGTCCTTCTTGACATACATCTTCCCGGTGCCCGGTTCGATGTTGCCGCCGCAGAACGAACATTTTCTTACTTCTACCATGGTCCTCACCTACCCATTCCGAGCTTTCTTGCCTCTCTTGAGGTCTCCCTTAACATAAGGATATCGCCCATTCTTACCGGGCCCATGATGTTCCTTGTGATGATCCTTCCTTAGTCGCGTCCGTCCAATACACGGACCTTGACCTGTGTGGCCTCACCCGTCATCCCTGTACGGCCGATTATCTCCACGACCTCTGAGGGGATGCTGTCTGTGTCTACCATTCAAACCACCTTATTTCTTCAGTGCTTTGACCGCTTGGGTTATCTCATCGCAGATCGGCTTTCCTTTTCCCACATCGGTGATCGCAATGGATGCCGTGGGCTTTTCGAGACCTATCGCGTTACCGAGCTCTGCCTTGCTTGAAACATACACATAGGCAACGTTCCTCTCGTCGCACAACGCCGGGATGTGCGCGAGTATCTCGGGCGGGTTCACGTCTGTCGCCATTATGACTATGGCAGCGGCACCGCGCTCCACAGCTTTCGTGACCTCGTTGGTCCCTTTCTTGATCTTTCCGCTTTCCCTTGCAATCTCAGCGAGAGAGTATGCTTTGTCTGAAAGCTCCTTCGGTGTCTCAAACCTTACAAATACTGACATTTTAATTACCTCTTTCCGGTGATATCACCGTCATCATTCATCGGCTCTTAAAGAGCATTCGAGCTATTCTCTTGTAGTATAAATATTAACCGTTTTCCTTTTACCGTGTTCAGCAAGTGCTGACTTTCCTTCTCGGGACGTGACCGGAGAGAGGGCAGGAGGACATAAAAACACCGTTTAGGACTTACCGAACACGGTTGTTGTCTTCTCCCGCTGCGGCAAGGGCGTTTAGCAAAGCCATTAATAGATATCTTCCTATCTTTTGACAGCGGAGCATCGAGGATGCCGCCCGCTGGCGGGAGATCGGAATGATAAGCATCGGAGAATGGCTCTATGGACTTTTCGGATCGGAGGGCGGACCTGCACTGGTCCTCTGTATCTTCTTGATCTTCCTTTTTGATGCTCTCTTCTTCCCCGTGCTGCCTGAGCTGTTCTATGTCTCTGCATTCTTCTATGATCCGAGCCTGCCGTTCGGCCTGTGCCTGCTGGCCGCGGCCATCGCGGCAGAGACTTTTGGCCTGGTGGCGTTGTACCTCATTGTCGGAAAGATCCGGGTGCCTAGGCGCATCGACGCAGCCATCAACAAATACATAAAATTCCTGATACTCGGCGATGAGCGTCTGCTGCTGCTTAACCGCATAGCGCCGATGATACCTTTCAGCGGCGCTTTCGTAAGGATCGTGGGATGGGATATCAAAAAGTCCGCATTCTATGTGTTGGTCGGCTGCGTGCTGAAGTACGGCGCGGTCCTGCTTATGAGCGACTTCTTCCACAGTTATTACAGCGGCGGGGATGCCCAGACCTTCACGCTGATCTTCATATTCGCCGTGATAGCAGTAAGCTTCGCGCTGTCTGTCATCACAAAGAAAAAAAGGGGCATGGATCAAAAAAGCTGAGGGGTCAGCCCCGCCCCTGTTACGATCTGTATTGTGACCTTTATGTCCGAACCATTCTAACAGTTCGGCGTATGATTGGATAATCCCGAAAAAAGTATATTTCATCGATAGTTAATGTGCCTGCGGATGCGGCGATGCATCCATG
>JAIRQG010000116.1 GCA_031256615.1 Candidatus Methanoplasma sp.
ACAGGTATGCGAGGCAATAACCAAAAGCGGTGCGAAAGACGGTATAGCTGTGGTCTATTGCCCTCATACAACGGCAGGCATAACAATAAATGAAAATGCCGACCCGGACGTAGTTCACGACCTGCTCATCGGCTTGGGGAATGTGTCTCCGCATCGCGCCGAGTACCGGCATGGGGAGGGCAACAGCGCAGCGCACCTGAAAGCATCGGTGATAGGTTCAAGCGTTACCGTGATCATCGACAGCGGCAAACCGGTACTGGGCACATGGCAGGGCATTTATTTCTGTGAGTTCGACCCGCCGAGGGTGCGCAAGTTCTATGTTAAAGTGATAAGCGGCTGAGATCGTGCCTAACATGATCCGCAGCGGCAGAACGGCATGTTTCAGCACAAGCAGTATTAAGATACAATATGATACGGTTGCGGATGGTGAGGTCCTGAAAGGAGCATTCCTTGTTATTGAAGGCATCGACGGAGCAGGGAAATCCACACTCTGCAGAATGTTGGAAGAGAGACTCACCGAGGAAGGGCACAAGGTAAAGGTCACCCAAGAGCCTACACACGATGAGATAGGGAGTTTTATCAGAGAAGGGAAGGTAAAGGACATCTCGCAAAAAGCGGAAGCCCTCCTCTTCGTGGCCGACCGCGCTGTCCACACCAAGAGAATGTCAAAATGGGTGGAAGAAGGCTATATCGTGATATGCGACAGATATTTTGCATCCACGGTTGCATATCAGTCATCAGGATTCAACGGGGAGGCCCTCGACAGAGAGTGGCTGATAGCGCTCAACAGGCCGGTGATCATCACGCCGGATATCACAGTGCTCCTGGATATCGATCCGAAAAAAGGTATAGACAGGATCGGAGAGAGGGGAGAACTGAGCAAATATGAAGTTCCCAGATATCTGGAGAACACAAGAAGGGAGTATCTGAGACTCGCCGATGAATTCGGGTTCATGATAATCGACGCCGAAGAGAGCCAGACCGAAATAGCAGATATGATAATCACGAAACTCAAGGAGAGATTTTGATGCATCCGTCAGAGGAAATATATTGTGAGAAAAGCAGCAGGCTGAGAGGAAAGACGATAGTTCTTGGAATAACTGGAAGCATAGCGGCGACAGAGTGTTTTTCTGTGATAAGGGAGCTGATAAGGCATGGGGCGAAGGTGATCCCCGTTATGACCCCAAGCGCCGCGAAGCTCGCGGCACCCGATGCGATAGAGTTCGCGGCAGGGGTACGGCCAATCCTTGAGCTCACCGGGCAGACAGAACACGTCACCCATCTGGGCGGCCCATCTGCGGCAGACCTGTTCCTGGTCTATCCGGCGACAGCCAGCACGATATCCAAGATGGCACAGGGAATAGATGATACCGCTGTGACATCAATGGCCATCATCGCGCTGGGAGGGAGAATACCCATTGCAGTGGCCCCTGCTATGCACGAACTTATGCTGAACAATCCCGCAGTGTCAAAGAATCTCAAGACTCTTGCTGAATGGGGGGTGCACATAATCGGGCCTCACAGAGACGGGGTCCGGGCAAGGGCAGCCTCCAATGAAGAGATTGTATCGTGGGCAGTGAAGCTTCTGTCGAGGAACGACCTTCTCGGCCGTCGTATCCTGGTGATAGGAGGAAGGAGCGAGGAACCCATCGATTCAATGAGAATGATAACGAACAGGTCCACAGGCATGATGGCGCTGGCACTTGCTAAACGCGCATTTGAAAGAGGGGCGGACGTAGAGCTGTGGATGGGAGGATGCAGCGTGGAACTGCCGAAATTCCTGAAGTTAAGGAGATTCTCCGCGGCATCGGATCTTGCGGACATGCTTGATCTTGTGGATCATGATATTGTCATAGTGCCCGCCGCATTAGCGGACTTCACTCCCTTGGAAAAAACGGTTGGAAAGATTCCCAGCGATAAACCCTTTGATGTGAAACTGAAGCCGGTCCCGAAGGTTCTTCCCATGATCAGGAAGAAATGTAAGAACGTGATAGGCTTCAAGGCCGAGTCGGGACTTACCATCGAAGAGCTGGAGAAAAGGGCAAGGACAAGGATGAAGGAATACGGACTCAGAGCGGTGGTCGCAAACGACATCGATGATGCCGGACGATCCACATCTTCTGTCATATTGGTCACCGACGGGCCGTCAAAGAACATCACAGGCACAAAGATAGAGGTGTCGGACGAAATACTGAACTTCTGTGCGGAAATAATATGACCTCGGCGTTCTGCCCTGCGCACATAACCTGTTTTTTCAGACCCGTCATCACCGACAGCATACTGAAAAGCGGCTCAAGAGGCGTCGGCATAAGGCTGACGGCAGGTACGACCGTACACATCGATGAGATCAGAGGAAACACGAAAGTGCTCATCAATGGGAAGGCGGATGACGCGAAGATAACCAGGCACGTGCTGGAACATATGGCGCAGGACCGATGTTTTGAGGTTGATGTAGAGTCCAGTCTCCCCCTCGGGCAGGGATTCGGGATGAGTGCAGCGGGAGCGGTCGCCGCCGCTTTATGTTTAGCGGAGATCACAGGCAAGAGCAGAGATGAGGCCTTTGAAGCAGCCCATACGGCAGAAGTGGTATGCGGAGGAGGACTAGGGGACGTTGCAGGTCTGATGCACGAGGGGGATGTTCCGAAAAGGGTCAAAGAAGGACTGCCGCCGTTTGGCCGTGTGGTCGGTCAAAACATATCATTCGAAAGAATGACGCTGGTCGTTCTGGGACAGAAACTGAGCACTGCCGGTGTTCTCGGCGACAACAGCAAATTGAAGAGGATATGCGAGGCAGGCGACGCCGCAATGGATGATTTTCCGGATCATGCGACAAAAGAACTGCTTTTCAAAATCTCCAACAGATTCTCTTCGGAAGCCGGCGTAAGAGGGCCGGAAGTAGCTGAGGCAATGAAGATACTGAGCGAGAACGGAATAAGGTCGTCAATGTGCATGCTCGGCAACAGCATATTCACTGATGCTTCATACGAAGAGGTCAGGGCGGTTTTGGGAGACGATAAGATCATATTCTCTGCATCGTCAACGGATAAGCCGGCAAGCGTCATTCGAAAAGCGTGAAAAGAACATCATCCTCGCCGACATCGAACAATCCGATCCTGGCGCCGCAATCCAGCCAACCATGCGCATAATTGACCGCCGCGAACGCGGTGACAAGGTCACCGCTCTCTCTGAAATGCTTCGCATCGTTGTAATAGGATACAGCCATCTCAAGGAAATCATCGGCAAGTTTTTTCCCAAATGATCTGTCGGGTGCAGCTATCTTGAGTTTTTCCAGTGCTTTCCTTGTTATCTCAAGATATCTGTCGATCTTCTCTCCCGAGATGGTATCGTTCATCGAATCTGCTATCATTCCTGATGATAAAAGCTTGACTGAATGCAAGAGATAACTAATGTTACCTAGAATATGCATCAAAGCATCAATGACATATTGAACAGTTGTGTCTGGCGAGTGTTTGGAGGACCAGTTATTGGAGGGTAGTATGTACCAATTATTACCCAAGTGCCCCATCTGAAGTGCGTTCCGACAAAAAAGTGCAAGTCGCGTTCATTTGTGAAAATTCTGAAGAATTTTTCATATATTTTTTCCCAAACTACATCATCTGTGCCATATATGTCAGGCCATGACCTAGCAGACTCATAAAGTTCCCAATCTTCACACATCATTTCATGACTGGTTTCTTCACCTTTGCATTTGAATTTATATCGATAGTATACCTCAATATCGCCTATTACAGGTATGGGCCTCATATGCACGGAGTCTCTTCCTTGTTCGAACATCATCTGCATTGTTTTGCGATGTTCTTTTGCAATATCTCCAAGAGGGGCCTCTGCTGCGTTTGTTCTAAAAAAGTCTAACACTTCTGAAGGACGGATCAGCCCTAAACTTGAGCCCTCAGATTCAAGGTCGGAGAAATTTTTTGATTTCAATGGAAGGATTATACTATTGCGCTCGGCCCAGTTAAAGTCGGTGTTGATATGTCCCACTACTTTGACGTCGCCTTTGACCTTATAGCTTTCTTTGCGTGAGTCATCACGTGCTTTTTCACATTCAACTTCAATCCAGTCATATCTATCGAATCTCGTGTTTTTGTCGCAAAATGTCCTGAAAGGAATGGGGTATAATCTGATGAACTCTCCTTCTTCAGTAATTCCCGCTGTACAAACCGATGCTCCATGCGTTTTGCTCGGAGATGGTTCAGTTTTTGCAATGACAAGAACTTTTTTCTTCATAAATTCACAACCGAATAACCGATGGTTTCCAACTTTTTTGCGATGATCTTCCTATGGCAGTGAACATGAGATAGTTCAAAGCACATCAATGCAGAGGGCAAATACGATGCATATTCGTCCACAAAATCGATTTGCTCATGAACTGTTTCTAAATATGCACTGTATCTTTCAAAGAACAATGATTCTAGCCCCCCCTCTTTGTATTCATGTCTTATTTCAGAGGGGGATCCGAGTTTCGGCAGATGGACGTATTCGATGTCTGCCTCCCTCAGTTTTTCTCTTAGAGCAGACTTTGAAAATCCTTTTTTTCTGCTTATGGGTTTCTCTCGAACATCGATTACTTGCTGAACGCCGTGATTCTTTAATCTTGATATAAAACACTCGATGTCGCGCGATTCATATCCAATTGTAAAAATTATTTGGTTTTTTTCAGAAGACTCAGAAAGCACAGGCGCAATAGGTCTTGCAATTGAAATGGTGCTGCCATCGGTCATTATG
>JAIRQG010000023.1 GCA_031256615.1 Candidatus Methanoplasma sp.
TCTTCCGCAAAAAATCGTTAATATGGTTCTTAAATAGTCTCACCAACTCTTATGAAGGAAAAGTAAAAGCGGTAGACTTCACGATTGAAACCTTAGAGCAATATCAAAACAATCTCAGATCCATACCCGCATTTAGGGAGATACTTAGTGCAGTGATTGAAAACTTTGATTATTTGAATTACTTAGAGGTCTCCAATAATCAAGCCAAAACCTTATTAACTTCATAATTCAAAGTTTCTGTTTTTAGTTACCAGAGACCCTTCTCTAATTATTTCTTCATATAGAGTGGTTATCTTTCTTCCAACTACTTCCATCGAATACTCCTCGGCGGTCCTTCTCGCATTGGGAGCTATTCTGTCCTTGTTCTCCAGACACTTCATTATCGCTCCCGCGCACTGTTCCGGCGTATCCTTGAAGAAATACCCGTTCACGCCTTCCTCAACAACGTCCAGGAATGCTCTTCCGTCTGAACATGCGGCGGGGATCCCGCAGGCCATCGCTTCTGCGATCGTGAGCCCCTGCGTCTCGAACCTTGATGCCGAGACCACGATGTCCGCCGCCGAATAATAAAGCGGCAGCTCATCATCCGGAACAAACCCCGTGAATATTACCCTGTGCTCAAGCCCTTCGGCCTTGACCAGGTCTTTCATCTCCTGAAATGCCGGCCCTTTTCCGACGATCATGAGTTTGATGTTTTCCGGAAGATGCTTCACGGCCTTTATCGGTACCCCGATGTTCTTTTCAAAAGAGACCCTTCCGACATGTATCACTACTTTTTCATCTGTGAGGCCGTGTCTTTTACGTATCTCGGATCCGTCAAGTTCCAGCCTGAACCTGTTCACATCTATGCCGACGGGTATCACTTCCGTGCGCTTTGTCCGGACGCTGTTCTCCTTGAATTCGGTAAGCGTTGCCGGGGTCAGAGCGATGACGCATTTCGGCCTCTTCAGGAAGTTCCTCATGTAGATCCATGCAAGCTTTGACTGGATGTCCGCAGGCATGGGCATAGGAGAATAGAACTCAAGGGTATCGACGACATTCGTACAATAAGTCGCGACCGCAGGTATGCCTGTGGCTCTTGATACCATCAGCCCTTTGATGGCCATGAAAGCCACGCCGTGTATGTGGATGATGTCCACATCAAGAGATTCGATCAGCCCTCTTTTCCCGGAAGGAAATATCGGAAGGAAATAATCCGGATATTTCCTGAATTTCATCGCCGGGAAATAGTAAACGCCCTGCTCTCTCTGACCCTCTCCGGGATCCGGAGCGATTATGAAAACAGTGTGGCCGAGATCTCTCAGGGACTTGCTCAGTGTCATTACCGCAGTGACAACACCATCCCTTGTCGGGAGATAACTGTCAGTCATTATTGCGATTCTCATCTGATTATGTTCCCTCTTCCCATCCGTTCATGTATTTTTTCTGCTTTTCAGTAAGAGAATCGATGGTTATGCCCATCGAACGCAGCTTGATTCCCGCTATCTCCCGGTCAATGGAATCCGGGGCATCGTAGACCGTGTTCTTCATTTTGGAGCTGTTGCTGTACATGTATTCCATGCTCAGTGCCTGAGCGGCAAAGCTCATGTCCATTATCTCTACCGGGTGCCCCTGACCTGCCGCAAGGTTCATCAGTCTGCCTTCTGCGATGAGATACAGCTTCTTTCCGTCCTTTGTTCTGTACTCGTCGATGGACTCCCTGACCTTGCCTGACGATACCGAAATGCTCTCAAGATCTTCTTTGTTGATCTCATTGTCAAAGTGCCCGGCGTTGCCCATGACACATCCGTCCTTCATGACCGAAAAGTGTTCCCTGCGCAGAATGTCCCTGCATCCTGTGGCGGTTATGATCGCGTCTGCCGTCCTCACGGCGTCGGCCATCCTCATAACCTCATATCCGTCCATCCTTGCTTCTATCGCTTTGATGGGGTCGACCTCGCATACCGTTACAGAGGCTCCGAAGCCTTTTGCCCTCATCGCTATCCCTTTCCCGCACCACCCGTAGCCTGCGACCACGAGGCGTTTGCCCGCGATGACCAGATTGGTGGAGTTCATCCACCCGTCGAATACTGATTGGCCCGTCCCGTATCTGTTGTCAAAGAGGAACTTCATCTTCGCGTCATTCACCGAAATGACCGGGAACTCAAGTTTGCCTTCCGCGGCCATCGCCCTCAGCCTTGCAACTCCTGTGGTCGTCTCTTCATTGGCGCCTTTGACCCCGCCGATGGCGTCCCTGCGGACAGTATGCACCATTGCTATCAGGTCTGCACCGTCATCTATTATCATATCGGGTTTGAGGTCGAGGACCGTGTTCAGGTTCGAATAATATTCTTCCTGCGTCTCTCCTTTCTTTGCATAGACGTCAAGACCGTATTCTTCTCTGAGCGCCAATGACACCGAGTCGTCGGTCGAGAGGGGATTACAGCTTGCAAGCCGTACCTCGGCGCCTCCGTTCGCCAGCGTCACCGCCAGTATCCCGGTCTTTGCCTCCGTGTGCAGCGCCATCCCTATCTTTACGCCGTCGAAAGGCCTCTCTTTGCGGAATCTTTGATCGATCTCTTTCATCACCGGCATGTGCTCATATGCCCACTTCAGCCTCAGGCTGCCTTTTTTCAGAAGTTCGTCCATTCAAACACCTCCATTCAGTTCATTTCTGAGGGATGAACATATCTCCTCTATCGTCTTTTTTCTGTTATTATCGTTCGAGAATGACCTTATGGTCTCTTCAATGACATCATGCCTGCCTTTCATCTCTCTCACCGATCCTATAATGTTCTCCAGTGCCCTTGACATCTCGTCGGAGATCGAGACTGCAGCCGCTTTCGATGTTCTTGACAGCGGATTCAGATCTATCGAGATAACAGTCTTCCCCATGTCGGCCAACGCTTTCGCTCTGTCCCCGTCCTCTATAGGAACGAGGATCACATCCGAATCATATATCCCTGTTTTTGTGCACAGCGCACGGTCCGACTCCAGTCCCGGTATCCTTGCGTCCGGGTCCCTTCCGAGGACGACCTCTGCCCCATTCTCCTCCATATAAGAAATGAGAAGTTCCATTCTTCTTTCTGTTCTGTGGAAGATGTTGACCTCTATCTTCGCGGGAACCTCCTTTGCCAAGGATATCAGGTTCTTCGGGTCCAGAGCGGCCGCGTTGCCGTTGACGCAGACGACCGGGTTCTTTGCCCTCAGAAGATGTGCTGCCGCAGCCCGTTCCGCTCTCAGCGACGACTGCAGGCTTTTCTCTCCCATAAGATAATCAAAGGCCTCTCCTCTGCCGTGGGATATCAGACCTGTTTGGGTCACAAGCCCTTTGTCAACCATCTCTGACAATAACTCGCGCGTCATCAGCGATCTGTAGCGTGGGTGGTTTACGGGAATGTTCACATTGCTACATGGGCGCACAGTTGAAATATATTTATGTTCTAGCACTGGCAGCATGCCTGATGTGAGAGTGGTCCTTGTCGGCCCTAAGTTCGAAGGGAACATAGGCGCGGTTGCCAGATCAATGGCGAATTTCGATTTTGAGGAGCTGTATCTCGTGGATCCCTGTGAGGTCGGCGATGACGCCTACCGCAGGGCGAAGCACGGCTCGGACATTCTTGACGGGGCTGTTACCGTGGGAACGATGGGCGAGGCGGTCGAGGATTGCTTCCTTGTTGCTGGTACCAGCGGCATTGTCACAAAAGGCGACAGGAATTACACCAGGATGCCTGTGCCTGTCAGAGAGTTCGCTCAGCAGGTCTCCGGCTACGGAGAGAAGGTCGCCATTGTCTTCGGGAGAGAGGATACCGGTCTGTTCCAGGAAGAACTGAACAAGTGCGACATTTTGATCACCGTCCCCACAAGCAAAAGATATCCTGTGCTCAATCTGTCGCACGCGGCCACTTTGGTCATGTATGAATTGTTCCAGTACGGAAGCATTGCAAGAAGGCCCGAGCCTGCTGAGAGGAAAGAGAAGGACTACATGTTCGGTTTCTTCGACGAACTGATGGATGCGATCGACTACCCCGATTACAGGAGAAGCGATACGTCGGTTATGTTCAGGCGCATGATGGGGCGTTCCATCCCCACAAAATATGAGTATAACACAATAATGGGAATATTCGGTGACGCCTCTAAGATAATAAAGAACGGTAAGAAATGGGAATGAACAGCAATATTCCGTGGCCTTCTTCTCTTTCGCCGGATACGGTCTCCGGGATTATGCCCGTCATGTTACTGATGGTTCCGGATACGGCTTCTGTATCTGCCGTGCCCATCTTCGAATCGGATGTTACGATGATCTTCCCGTAACGCGGGTCCGCATCGAAAAGATATTCTTCCATTGCCCACACCGCCGCTTTGACCGGGTCGTTTGATGACCTGTATGCGATCGTGTAGACCTTCTCGCTCAGGGTGCTGAAGAAGGGGCCGTCAAGCATGCTGTATATCCTGACGATGGCTTCTTTCATCAGTTCGTCGGCCGTCGATATCGCTTTACTGATGGGCAGCGGACCGCCGCCCCTCGACGGCATCTTGCCGACGTCGAAAAGTATCGTCCTGTCCGATATCTGGATCACCTTTTTCATCTGTCTGATCGCGGTCTCCCTGCGCAATGTCTCGAAATGCATCGGTATGCTTACAACGGATATCAATCTGGCACCTGACGCTTTGACGCATTCCTCGATCACCGGGATGGTGCCTGAACCCGTTCCTCCTCCGAGGCCCGCCGTCACGATTATGTTCGAATACCCGGAGATCGCCCGGCATATCTCTTCCTTATAATCATGCGCAAGTGCCCATCCGAGGTCCTGATCTCCTCTGCAGCCTTCCACGCTCCCGCCAACCATCGATATCGTGGAGCCGTGGTCGCCGGTGTTTATCGTTACCACAGGTATGCCGGATGTGTTAGGTATCTTGGACACAGTGTTCTGACCGGCCCCTCCGGAACCTATGACCAATGTCCTTCCGGCCAAATGTCATTCCTCCGGCCGCATCCTCGACCTTACATACTCTTTGACCGCTCTCCTGACCGCATCATCCATGGACTCTGGGTCTCCTCCGTCTGCGAGTAGAGATTCCATCTTGAGAGGCTTCTCCTGTGCGCGCTCTTTCACAAGCTTTTCCACCTCTTCCTCAGCGAGTTTGGACCTGATCATCTTGTCTATTGCATCGGATACGCTTTCGGAGAGACTGTCGTAGTCTCCTCTGTCAACAAGCTTCTGGAGAATAAGGATGGTATCTGGAGAAAGCCTGACGATGATCTTTTTGGTTGGGTCCATGTGAACACTCTAAAATGTAAGTACGATAAATAAAGATGTTGTGTAAAGGGTTTTGTCTTGTCAAGATAAACTTCCCGTTCATCCGAACAGAGCGCTGAGACCAGCTGCTGCGTCTTCTTCGCTGACAACCTCTTCCTCGGGCTCCGGTTTTGCTGCTGCGGCAGGTGCTGCTGCGGCTGCTCCGGCGGCGGGGGCCGCTGCTACTGCAGGTGCGGCTGCGACGGCGGCCGATGAAATGGCCCCCTTTATGTCGACTCCCTCGAGTGAAGCTATCAGTGCTTTGACTTTAGCTGCGTCGGCCTCTACTCCTGCTGCCTTGAGGATTGCCAGTACAGCCTCCTCGGTTATCTTTTTGCCAGCAGAGTAAAGCACCATTGCACTGTAAATATACTCCATTTGTTTCAACTCCTTTTAGCCAAATAGTGCGCTCAGGCCAGCTGCTGCATCTTCTTCGCTGACCTGTTCTTCTTCTTTCTCTTCAACTTTCTTTTCCGCTTTCACGGATCCCGCTGCGGGTTTTACAGCTGCGACTGCTGCTGCCGAGTTCAACCTCGAAACGATAGCGTCGTTGCTGTATCCTGACACGGAAGCTACGGCAAGCATCTGACTGTCTGCCTTCGCAAGAAGTATCTTGATATTCTCTTTGGTTGGTATCGCGGCCGATATCGAAAGGCCCATTGCCTCTCTGAACGCTTTCGCGACAAGCGGTACGATCGTGTCCTTTGTGCAGTACGCGATCCCAATTGCCAGTGCGCGGGCGTTTTGTGCGGCCGTAGCGAACATTGTCTGATAGTAATCGTCAGTTATTGCGAGTACGTCCTTTTTGTAAACTATGCCGTCCTCAAAGACGGATCTCAGATCCATGCCCACGATCATGGGAAGGATCTCCAGTTTAGGAAGCATCGCGGCGATGTTGGCCGGAATGGGTTCTCCGCATTTGACCAATGTCGTATCCTTTTTGATAGCTATCTTTCCGGCTTCTATTGCTGCCGGAAGGCCTATCTTTTGAAGTTCACCGATGATCGGACCCGGACCGAACGGCGTCGGCCCTTTCGGGACAATAATGTCCTTAGGAGCCAACTGTCCCGGTTTTGCGGCGGCCGGCGTCATCGTCGCCTCTAGCTTTTTGCAGAGCTTGAACGGATTCATATCCGTTGCAACGATAGCGCACTGTCCGTGCACAGAATCCTTAAGCGCTTCGATGCCCGGCTTCTTTTTTGCCGCCTCTTCAAGCGCCAAGACGATTAGGTTGTTCTTGGTCATCTTGAGTACGGCGTGCTCACGGAGCCCGGCCCTCATCGATTGGATCTGCTGTCCCGGGATGCCATGCATGTCGACGATTGCGACAACAGGGCTTTCCACTATGTCCTTGACGATCTCGCTCACCGTGTCCTTCTTCCAAGCTGCGACGTGTGCCATCTTAGACCTCCTTACAGTATCCTCTCCGACGGTCCCATGGATGTTTTGACATATGCGGACGCTACGTTCGCAATGCCTTTCTCCAGTTTCAGCGAGACACGCTTCAGGACAAGATCGATGTTATCGGCGATCTCTTCCGGGGACATGTTCACTGTTCCAACTGGTACATGGAAGGTCTTCCTGTCTTTCGTTCTGACGGTCACAGACTTGCGGAGGTTGTCCACCATTCCCGTGGGATCAGCTCCCGGCGGTATTGGTTTAGGCATCTTTCCGCGGGGACCGAGGACCGTACCGAGCCTCTTACCGACGACCGCCATCAATGGGGCTTCGGCTATGAAGAAATCGGTGCTGTTCGCGATCTTTTTTGCCTGTTTTTTGTCTTCTGCGATCGTCCCGATCTCCTCGGGAGTGATCACAAAATCGGCCACGTCCTTGGCTTTCAAGGCTAGTTCGCCACCACCAATCACGCAGACCCTGACCACTTTACCGCGGCCGTTCGGGAGGATTATATCCTCCTGAATACGGTTCTTCGGTATCGAAAGGTCAACATCCTTGAGATTGATGGCCAACTCAACCGTTTCAACAAAATTGCGCTTCTTTGCACTTTCCAGTGCTTTCTGCACAGCAATTACGGTTGGTTTTTCTGCCAATTCAATTCCTCCTCGTAGTGCGTACGAGCCCTAAGGCTCTCCTACAAGCATGTCTGCTATTATTTTACCCTATATAAAGCTTAAGGGAAGTATGAGACAAATGTGCAACAGAAAAAGAAGAAGTGACCGATTCAGATTTTATCAAGCAAACCTATAATCTCTTTTGCAGTTTCATAAGCTTCAATGGCTTCTTCTTTTGTTGGATTTGTGCTCACGAGTATTCCGGGATATCTGACATCCACTGCATATGACTCAAGTGTTATGACTTTGTTGATGATTTTTTCGTAAACTTCAGACAGAGGGAGTAGTTTCGATAATGCCAGAAGCGTGTGGATTTTAGGGGGAGTTATCCCAAAATCAAGCAGTTTGGCCTTTATGTGTTTCTCTACATACTGCTGTGAGTGAAAACACATCGGACCATACGGTGCGTACTCGTTTGTTCTGTAAAGTTCCATAGATTCCCAGTCTTCAGCGGCCTTTTCTCTAAACGCTCTGGCATCAACTTCTGCTTTAGGCCTCATAGGCCACCTTTCCTGTGCTTAGGATATCAAACATAAACGAAACTTCATTGTTTTTGTTTGCTTCATATTCTTCAGGCGTAACTACCAGAATATCCATCGGTATGGGGATGTCCAGAAGCTTGCGGAGAATAGCTGGTGCCCTTCTGTAGTACGTCAGCTCAGTGTCCATTACTATGAAAAGATCAAGGTCGCTGCCGTCTTTTGCCGTATTGTTCGCGACGGATCCAAATATGACAACCATCTGAGGGTCGAACTCTCTGATTATCCTCTCCACGATTTTATCAACAAGGTCGTAATCGAACATTCACTCGCCACAATGCCATCGTCTTTTGTGTTAATAATCTTCTTCCCCCATTTTTCACAACGGCTTTTCTCAGAAAATCTTCAAATGAACATCGTATAACTTATTGCTGCGTCCCGAAGAATACTTCGGAACTCCCAACCCCTTCAGAACAAGCGAGGTGACCTTAATGATATATGCCAGTCTATCTTGTCCGGAGGACGACCTCCTCCTGCGCACACCAATCCCATCCTAGGGAGGCCATTCTTTCTAAAGGGAGCAGCCGCCCGTGGGAGTGAAATGGACAGCGGGAGGTTAATCTTTACTTATGGTTTCACCACAGCCGCTCCCCGAAATAAAATATATAATGGCTGTGCGGTATTTAAGCAGGGTCCGACACTTTGCGAGGAACGCCCATGCGAGACCTTAATAATTATGACTACTTCTCCGATTTGGAGTCGAATAGGCAAATTTTTACACAGCGGAGGGAAGCAATTTTGAAACATGTATACGAAGGAAAGACAAAAACGGTTTATGAATTGGATGACGGCAACTATCTGCTCAAATTCAAAGACGACGCGACCGGAGAGAATGGCAAATTCGACCCGGGCTCGAACACCATCGGACTTTCCATTGAAGGGATGGGCAAAGGCGGTGTCCGCCTGACAAAATTCTTCTTTGAAAAGATCAGAGAAGCAGGCATTCCCACACACTACATAAGCGCGGATGTAGCCAATGCTACCATGACCGTCAAACCGGCAAAGGTTGTAGGAAAAGGGCTTGAGGTCATATGCAGGTTCAGGGCGGTAGGCAGTTTCAGAAAGAGATACGGAGACTACTGCACCGAGGGTCAGCCGCTTGATGCTTTCGTTGAGGTCACACTTAAAGACGATGACCGCGGAGATCCTCCCATCACAAAAGACGCATTGGAAATGCTGGGCCTTCTTAGCGGAAAGGATTATGAGGAGCTTAAGAGCCTGACACAGAGGATCGGCAAGATCGTCAGAGGCGAGATCGCCAAAAAAGGCATGGAGCTGTACGACATCAAGTTCGAATTCGGCAAGTCGAAGGACGGACAGGTACTTTTGATCGATGAGATCTCCGGCGGCAACATGCGCGTCTACAAGGACGGCAAACAGGTCGGACCGATCGATCTTGTCAGATTAATGCTGGATTGAGTCCGACGCATTTTGAAAAACCATTTCCCAATTCTATCTTTACGCACTAAAAATTGTAAAAGGTTAAAGATGTTTTAAACGCGTTTAAACGAGTACTTTGTCGTACATGCCGGACTTGACATCCTTCTGGAAGACCTTCGGGTCCTTCCCGTCGATGGATACTCCGACCGAGACGCAGTTGCCTGCCACTTCCAGAACGCGGGCCTTGACCGTTGCTCCAAGAAGATCTTCCGCTTTCATAGCGGCGATCTTCTTTATCTGGTCGATGGACATATCGGCCACCTTAGTGGTCTTGGCGTTGCTTGAGCCGCTTGCAAGACCCATCTCTGATTTTATCAGTGCGGACATGGGCGGCGTTCCGACTTTTATATCAAAGGTCTTGTCGTCGTTCACCAGCACTTTTATCGGGACCTTCATCCCTGCGAACGCTTTTGTTTTCTCGTTGATCTTGGCGATGACCTGGCCGGTGTTCACGCCGGTAGGGCCGAGTGCCGGACCAAGCGGCGGGCCTGCGGTGGCCTTGCCTCCTTCTATTAATGCCTCAACAGTTGTTACCATTGCTTATTTCTCCTTCTCAATGACTCTGACGCTGTCACCTTTAACGGTGACCGGGATGGGCACCATGGCCTCTATAAGTTCCACGGTTATCTCCTCTTTGCCCTGATCTATCTGCTGTACTCTCGCTATCTCGCCCTTGAACGGACCGTTCACCAGTTCGACCAGATCGCCTTCCACGATACCGATCACTGCGGAGACCGGGACAAGATAGTGGCTTATCTCTTCGATATCGGTCTCCCCTTCTACGAACGAACGCGCTTTCTTTATGTCCCTGGTCTTTTCTCTGAGACGGTCAGTGTTCATCCCTTCGACGAATATGTACCCTCTCAGTCCCGGCGGACTGAATATCGCATATATGTCTTTCTCTCCGAGCTGGGCTTTGGACATCAGACTGTCAGCAACGCTTTTTTCCTGATCCATCTGTGTTTTGAGGACCATTAGGGACTGCCTTGCGAAAGCATTGAACGTAAGTGCGGATGATCCTTCTCTTGTGACGGCAGTGACAGTGATATTTACCTCATCGCCGTATCTTGCACCCTTAGGGCAGATGACCTCCAGTTTGAGTTCTTTGGGTTTTTTGTTTGGAATATCCGTCTCCAATTCACTTTTTGAGCGGTAGTTATTCCAGAGTTCGCTTCCGGTGGAATCGAACAGCGTAACATTCCATTCCGGGGCGTTGTCCGCATCCGGTCCGGTGGAAACATTGAATTTAATTGTCGCGGACGATGCGTCGGAAGTGAGTTTGAACTCCCATACTGCCGCTGATCCTGCGCGGACATCCTTCTTCCCCCCTTCGCCTATCATGCGGGTGCCCCCTATTCCAAGATCAGACATCATCACACCTCTTGCATTAGAAATAGCCAGGAAGATAAGTCATAACCCACATTATGGCAAACCCTACTGCACCTATTACGATCATTCCAAGCGCAGCGATATAGCATGTCTTCTTGTACTCCTCTCGTGTGGGCGTGTGGGCCATCTTGAGAATCCTGCCGTATTTGCCTCTGCCAAGGTTCCTTGTCCTTGTCTCAAAGGTGTTTTGGATCTCTTCTGCCTTTGTCTCTATTTTCATTTTCTTACTTCCCTGCCACGTCCGGAATGGCTCCGGAACGTACTTCTTCTCTTTCGTTATCACTGAAGATAACTATTGAATAAGCAACCCATATAAAACTTCTTTCTTAAAGCTTTTGGTTGTTGAACTTTTCTTCCATACGATGATGTGCTGAGAATGAAAAAATATGCAGCGCCCTGTGCCGAAATTCTTAGGCGGAAAATATGCTTTCCGCATGAAATCTAGCGGATCGCGGAGAGCAATATCGCCCGCCGGGGCCGCGGCAAAACCCGTCCAGATTTATGCGCTTAAATGCCTTACGGCACGTTGTACACTGCCAACTCTTATATACGGCCTATATATCTTGGTTCTTCATTCTTGCTCAGGTGATGCAAAATGGAAGAAATTCTATGCAATGTAGAGTTAGTAAAGGACAACAACGATTTCATAGCCAGAATACAAAGCGATCTCGGAGGAATGCGAGAATATAAGTCATCAAGTTTTGAAGAGGTATTAGAACAGCTTATGATCGATCTGCAGGAAGAGTTCGAGTCAATCTGACCAAGGAGGATACAATGGCAGACTCTATAAAACACATAATAGACATTCTTGATAACCTTGCTGAAGACACGTCGGTGCCGAGAAACATCAGGAAAGGTGCGACGGATGCAAAAGCCAGGCTTATGGATACGAAAGATGCAATGGATGTGCGCGCCACAAGCGCCATAATAATACTTGACGACCTCGCTAACGACCCGAACATTCCGCTTCACGGAAGGACGCTCATTTGGAACATAATAAGCCAGCTTGAGGTACTCAACGCTCAGTCGTAAATGATTTACTAAACTTCCAAAACGACATACCTTGGATTTTTTACTGTTTGTTCTTAACAAACCTGCGTGCATCTGAAAAATACGGAATGACGCAGGGATCTTAAAAAAAGAAAATGATGGCCGGGGGTTCCGGCCGTTATTGTTTCTTCACTCCCACTCTATTGTCGCAGGAGGTTTGTTAGTTATGTCGTAGACCACGCGATTGACCTGGTCCTTCATTGTGCTGGTGATCCTCGTCGAGATCGAATCAAGCACGTCCAAAGGTATCCTCGCGTAAGTTGCCGTCATTGCATCCGTTGAGTTTATCACTCTGACCGCAATCGTCCTGCCGTATGCCCTTCTGTCTCCCTGAACGCCGACAGACCTTGTCGGAAGAAGAACGGCGAAATACTGCCACGGGAGATCCATCTTTCCTTTCTCGGCAGCTTTTTTTATCTCGTCCTCGACGATGAAGCATGCCTCTCTTACTATCCCAATATTCTCCGGCGTGACGTCATCCAGGCACCTTACCGAAAGTGCGGGCCCGGGGAACGGCTGTCTTTCCGACGACTTTACGCCCAACGCCCTCGCGACCCGCCTTACATCCTCTTTGAACAGGTCCCACAGAGGCTCGACGACCGTCATCCCCATCTCTTTGGGAAGTCCTCCGACATTGTGGTGGGATTTTATCGTGTTCTTCCCGTCTCCTCCGGATTCGATCCAGTCCGGCGCGATCGTGCCCTGTACAAGGTATTCCGCGCCGAACACTTTCGCCTCTCTCTCGAAGACCTTGATGAACATGGCACCGATGGTCTTCCTTTTGTTTTCCGGGTCTTTGACGCCTTTCAGAGCCGCAAAGAACTCTTCGGATGCGTCGATTATCTTAAAATTGATCTTCATCTCGGTGAGCATGCCGCGCACCTCTTCGGTCTCCCCCTTCCTCATCAGCCCTGTGTCCACATAGACAGCGAGCAGCCTGTCCCCTATTGCTTTGCTCGCAAGGGTGGCGGAGACCATGCTGTCAACTCCGCCCGAGCATGCTATTATCGCTTTGCCGGGGATCTTGGACCTCATGCCCTCTACCGCACTCTTTATGAAATCATTTGTTTCTTGCATTCATGACCACCTCTTTTGAATCCATTTCGACTTTCTCTGCCATTTCTTTCCTGTACTCTCTCATTTTGTCTGAGAGTTTTGAATCCGCAATACTCATGATCTCTACCGCAAGCAGTGCTGCATTGTCGCCTCTGTCGAGCCCGACAGCCGCGACGGGTATCCCGGGAGGCATCTGCACCACTGACAGCAAAGCATCAAGATTCACGCCCCCGCTGACCGGTACACCGATGACAGGTTTGCACGTGTGCGCCGCGACGACTCCGGGCAGAGCGGCGGACAGCCCGGCTATCGCGATGAACACATCCGCATCCGATGCTGTGACCGTGTCCTTCACCCTTTCCGGCGTCCTGTGGGCTGATGCCACCGCTATCTCGTAATCGACACAGAATTTCTTGAGCAGAACTATTGCCTTCTCGGCCACGGGCAGATCGCTCTTGCTGCCCATTATGATCAAAACCTTTCGCATCGAATGGTTCACTCCATTATAGAATAAAAACCCACCGAAAGAATATCGGAGTAAGAGGTTTAGATGGAAGTTTTTCTGTCGTCTCAGCTCTTAAGCACTACAACCAGGAAGATGCCGATGGCAATGAGGGCGCCGAACAGAACAGCTATCAGATAAATGAGCGCATCATACATGACATCCCATGCGGGGACACTGCAGAACGGATCTATCTCGCTGTACCCTACCAGATATGCCCATATGACACCGACTATCAATCCGACGGCGAATATTATCCCACCGTAGGCCCTGTTCTTTCCAGCCCCGAAATACGCCGAGAAGATGCCTGCTACCATCATGACCAATGCAAATACAAAGATGATGACAGTGAGGAAACTCCAGATATCAAGCTCCATTTTTATAAACCTCCGTTTCAGTTCGTTATAACGACTATTACTGGCAGGAAACACGGTTGTTATTATTAAATCTTTTACATATTTCTCCCGCGAGACCGCAACGGGAGTTCCCTCCGGGCTGCCCTGAGAATTTTTTCGGAAATTCCGGCCGTATCCATTCATTTTTTACGGGACCCTTTGACATTTTTACGACCGGACCGAGTTATTGCCGGAGACGGTTTCCTTTCTTTTCAAGTGCGTAACGAGGCCCCGCGGGAACGGAGAAGTATGTAGAAAGAGGGCTTTTTATAGACTGGATGGACGGTTTGTCCCTTGTGCATCATTTGCATCCGATAAATGAGATAAAGAGTTATATAAAGAGGTTTATCATAATTAAAACAAACCCTAATATTTAAATATAACCTCTGTGTACCTTTCTATATTAAGACGTGACCTATGGTTGAGGAACAGAGATATGGATTTTTTAGGGATTGTTGATGAGACTGCAGACAACGGCACAGCCGTTGTGATACTTGCAGGCAACATCCCCGATATCGGAAATCATGTTTTTGATTCCAACCGGAATAAGATCGGGTCCGTCAAACGTGTATTTGGACCGGTGAGCGAACCATTCATCTCAGTGGCCGTCGATGACGCCGCCATATTGAAAGGGCTCAAGGGCAAAGAACTATACATAATAAGGAGAGCTCAAAATGGCAAAGACAAGAGAAGGAACAGAAGAGATTGAGGTCTGCCCCGAATGCGGAAGCCATCACCTTGTGCGCGACTATGAAAGGGGGGAGCTCCTCTGCGAGGACTGCGGATTGGTCTTGGATGACCAGTTCATAGATCAGGGACCAGAATGGAGAGCCTTTGATGTTGAGCAGGGCGAGAAAAGAGCGCGCACCGGCGCCCCGATGACGTATACCATCCATGACAAAGGGCTGTCGACAGAGATATCCTGGAAGAACAAGGACAGTTACGGAAAGAGCATCCCGACGAGGAACAGAGCCCAGCTTTACAGGCTGAGGAAGTGGCAGAGAAGGATCCGTGTCTCGAACGCCACAGAGAGGAATCTCGCATTTGCGCTTTCCGAGCTTGACAGAATGGCATCCGCCATGGGACTTCCCAGGAACGTCAGGGAAACGGCTGCGATGATCTATAGGAAAGCGGTCAACAAGAACCTGATAAGAGGAAGATCCATCGAAGGCGTCGTCGCCGCTTCTTTGTACGCAGCATGCAGGCAGTGCGGCGTCCCGAGGACCCTCGACGAGGTCGCAAGCTCAAGCCGCGTCGGAAGGAAGGAGATCGGCCGCACATACAGATTCATGACCCGCGAGCTGAAACTGAAGCTGATGCCCACCAAACCTCAGGACTATGTTCAGAGGTTCTGCTCCGAACTGAAGCTCAGCGGCGAGGTTCAGAGCAAAGCGGCAGAGGTCCTGAAGGATGCATCCGAGAAAGAGCTCACTTCCGGAAGGGGGCCCACCGGCGTTGCCGCGGCGGCGATATACATATCGTCGATCATATGCAACGAACGCAGGACCCAGAGAGAGGTCGCCGATGTGGCTGGCGTCACAGAGGTAACCATCCGAAACAGATACAAAGAACTGACGGAGAAGCTCGGCATCGACATCGTGCTCTGATAAATCCTTTCAAAAAACACTTTATTTTTTCAAATTTACGGCCTGAACCATTTGAACTCGAGATACTCTATGGGCTCTCCGGTGCGACAGAACAGGATCTCCTTCTTAACGCCGCCGGACAACCTTACGGTCCTGGAGATCTCCGGCCACATCATGGTCTTCCTGTTCGGTACGGCATGAACAAGATATTTCGCGTGGTCGTCTTCGGGCGATCCGCTGTACACCCTGAAATGCGCACCGTATTTGAAGCCGGTCTTGACAACCATGCCTCTTTTCCTCAGGTCCCTGAACGCATCTAGCCTGAGGTCGAACTCCTCCTGGGTCCTCATTCCGAGGTTCATCATCTCTTCGGCTGACATCTTCTCACCGGTCTGCGCAATGACCTCCAGATCTCCCATCTCGACAAGGAAACAGCATTCTATGAGCGACAGCTGAAGCACGCTGCCCATCATCTTCCCGTAGAACCCTCCTTCCCTGAGATGCTCTATCTGGCTCTCTTCAAAGACCAGCACCCTTTCCCCGATGAGGTATCCTCTTGCGATATGTTTGGACGACAAATGGAAACACTTGCCGCCGGGATCCTTTGAGGACATGTGATAGTATGTAAGATCGCCTTCTTCATCCACCACTCCGTAAAGGAGTTTCTTTCCTTTGGTCTCGGTGTGCGAGACCTCCTTTGAGAACACCTCCAGGTCCAATATGTCCCTTTCGGACACCGCCCTTACCAAATACTGCGGGCGGGAATCGCTCATCGTAGACCCTCTCGGGAAAACGGAAAGGTCAAAGTGCCCGCTTTCCGCTTTAACAACGAATCCGCGGTTCCTCATATCGCGGTAAACAAGATAGGACGTATCGAACCCGTCATACTGTTCGGAGGAGTGGCAGAACATCTCTCTGAAGGAGATCGGCGTTCCGTCCTTCGTGATTTGAAGCCTTTCGCACTCCAGAAGGAATGTTGCTTCGATGAGATCGAGTTCCAGACCTCCGCCGCTCATCGGATAGCCAAAGTTCCCTTTATTGTATATTTGAGTGCCTTCTTTCTGGTCTCTTATGACCACAGTGTCCTCGAACAGTTCTCCCGGCATCTGTGTCAACAGAAGAGTGTTCATATTTTATTGTTCTGTAGGCACGGAGGGCCTCGGGGACCCCCGCCTGCGGTGCCGTATTGGAGTTTTTCCAAACAGCTTTATGATGTGTTATGTTGTTTCTTAATAACAGAAACAAACCTTGATAGCGATAAATCCTGATTTCAAAAGGAGGAAAGATGGAATATGATAGGTACATTAGCGCAAATAATCACATTGACCGCATATGGGAATGACTATCTGAGAAACGGGACCATCCCCCTCGGATTTGATCATTACGCTGCCTTTCAGTTTTGCAACAAAGTCGATTTCAGTGAATTTGGAAATGTGCATCCGACCTCAGCCCTCGGAGAGAAAGTGGTCTCCGACAGTCCGGCCGGTTGGTTCAGGCACCTGAAAGCAGACGGCTGTAAGCATTTGCGTCTGTGTTATGAAGGTTCAAAAGACCAGGGCCTAGAAGACCATAAACTGGCAGGGCTTATCGGAGGGAGCGGCAATTGGTTCATTGAAGCAGTATATGACGATTATTCCAACTATTGGGCGAACCGGTGGATCGCCACAGATAAAGATGCCGCCGACAGAAAGATCTGGACGGTCAATTACGGCATGCTGGGTGTGCGGCAGCCTACAAGCGACCTGCAAATCGATAATCAAACAGTAAAAGACGAATTGAGACACGCGCTGAGCGAGATCGCAGATTTTGCATTAAAACAAAACTTGCAATATTGGGCTGAGCAGTTTGACAGGCCATTGATATTTTTGGACAGCGATTTGCCTGAAGAAAACTTCTACCATCAGAATCTGATCCCGTTTGACAATTATTCATTGATAGCGAAACAGATCTTATTTTCAGCATGCTCTGCATGGGTTTTCGGCGGTATGGGCTCATGGAATGATCTGAAATTCGACGATAAAACAGATAACAACACATACGATGAACTTTCAGAACAACTGCACTCAAAAATCATTGAGGCAATTATTGCGGGAATAAACACATATTGATCAAAAAGTAACTTACCGCGGTAGCTGTGTTGCAAGTTTACTTTTTCTTTCGGCCTCAGCACTGGCAGAATCCTTCAGACCTTTTTGTAAACAATACCAATAAAAATTTGGTCTGGCATAATGACCATCATAATATGGAAATACCTTTAACACATAGGGTAAGCCATAGTTTCCGAAAGGTGCAGGCATGTTCAAAGAGTATGAACCATCATTCAATATCACAGGTAAAACCGCCTCCAAGATGGTCTCGACCTCCGCAAAGGTCGCCTCTCTGAGCCAACCATTCTCTGCGCCGCCAAGCCCAAGGCTTCGCCGTGCAAACCGCATCAGGTCGATCAAGTCATCGCTGGCCATTGAAGCCAACTCTTTGAGCCTGAAGCAAGTGACAGATGTTATTGGCGGGAAGCGTGTTCTTGGCCCCGAAAGGGACATTCTGGAAGTAAAGAATGCTTATTCTGCCTATGGGACGATGCCCGACTTGGATCCTTACAGCGTGAAGGACCTCCTGTACGCTCACGGACTTATGACAAGCGGTCTGGTAGATGAGTCTGGTAGGTTCCGCTCTGGCGGAGTGGGCGTATTCAGCAACAATAAACTTATCCATATGGCCCCGCCTGCACACATGGTTCCGACCCATGTCGCAAATCTATTTGGTTGGATAAAGAATTCAGAATGGGACCCTCTGATCAAGAGTTGCATCTTCCATTATGAGTTTGAATTCATACATCCCTTTGCGGACGGGAACGGCCGCATGGGGCGCCTTTGGCATACCCTTCTGCTTTCTAGATGGAACCCCGTGTTGGAATGGGTTCCGATAGAATCCATGATCGAAAAACACCAGGAAGAGTATTATCAAGCTATCAATCAAGCCACCGAAAAAACAGATTCGGGATTATTCGCAGAGTTCATGCTAAATGTTATTGACGAGGCCCTTGATGAGTTCCTGACCGACCAAGATACCGACCAAGATACCGACCAAGATGTTCAAAGAGCCAGAGCCGTGGCAAATTGCCTAAAGAAAAAAGAAATGACATCTTTGGAGATAATGGAGAAACTTGGGCTGAGCCACAGGAAGACGTTCAGGGACAATTACCTAAACCCCGCATTGGATCTCGGACTGGTCGAGATGACAATTCCCGAGAAGCCCACCAGCCGGAACCAGAGGTATAGACTAAGGAAGTTCGAATGATCATTTTTTTTCTTAGGCTCTGATGAACGATGAATAACGCATAGTACGCCGCCTCGGAGAATGAGAACCGGGCATCATTTGGATCCCAGGTCAGCGACTTTTTTCAAGCAGGTTTTTTTACAACAGCCAGATCAATAAGGCTACAGCAACATCTTCCGATGTTGATGAGATTTTACTTCTGGTTTTGACAGTTCAAATATGGAGTAAAAAGTAAGGACAGGTTTCCCATGTTTATTTTTTGCTGCAGTCTTGCCCGGATCAGATCGAAGAGCTCTTCATCGTGCCGTCGAGATACTGCTCATATCCATAGAGGTCAAGCATTCCGTGCCCCGACATGCAGAACACTATGTTCTTCTCCTCTTTGGTCTCTTTGCAGTCTAACGCGATGTCTATTGCAGCTTTGACCGCATGGCATGATTCCGGCGCGGGGACGAGACCTTCCGTCCTCGCGAACGTGAGCCCGGCCTCGAATGTCTCGAGCTGCTCGTAAGCCCGTGCGGTTATCAGCCCTTTGTCCATTGCCGCAGAGACAAGAGGCGACATCCCATGGTACCTCAGCCCTCCGGCGTGTATCCCTTTCGGAATGAACTCCTGCCCAAGTGTGTACATCATAAGGAGGGGAGTGAATCCTCCCGTGTCTCCGAAGTCGTACTTGAACTCTCCCGCAGTGAGGGACGGGGCGGCCTTCGATTCCGCAGCTATGAACGTGCAGTCGGTCTTGCCTTTGATCTTCTCTCCAAGCAGCGGGAACGCGAACCCGCCGAAGTTCGATCCTCCTCCGGCGCATGCGATCATGTAGTCCGGCTCTATCTCGCCCATCTTCATCTGCTCGATCGTCTCTATGCCGATGACGGTCTGATGCAGCATGACATGGTTAAGCACGCTTCCGAGCGAATAGCAGGTGTTCGGATCCTTGGCGGCGACCTCACACGCTTCGGAGATTGCTATCCCCAGAGATCCTGTTGTGTCCGGATGCTCCTTGAGGACCTTCTTTCCGAACTCCGTCTGAGGGCTCGGGGAAGCATACACCTTTGCGCCGTATGTTTGCATGATCGTCTTTCTCATCGGCTTCTGTGTGTAGCTGCCTTTGACCATGAACACCGTACAGTCGATGTCGAACAGGTTTGATACCATGGCTAAAGCGGTTCCCCACTGCCCGGCTCCTGTCTCGGTGGTAAGGGTATGGATCCCTTCCTCTGCATTGAAGTACGCCTGCGCAAGGGCTGTGTTGCCCTTGTGGCTTCCGAGAGGGCTCATGTCCTCTCTCTTGAAGTAGATCTTTGCAGGGGTCTTCAGGTACTTCTCGAGCCTTACCGCCCTCTGTAGCGGTGCGGGGCGGTTGAGACATACCAGACTGTCCCTGACCTCCTCCGGGATGTTGATATAGCGCTCGGTCGAGCCCTCCTGCCTTATGATCTCCTTACAGAAGATCGCTTCGAAGTCCTCGGGTTTGGCCGGTTCCCTCGTTCCGGGGTTGAGCGGCGGTTCCAAATGTCCTATGTCTGCCGCCAGATTGTACCATTTCTTCGGCACGCCCTCAGGCGGCAAATCCATCCTAAAGTCTTTAGGTATTGCCATAGTTGAGCCAAAGCACACACGTATATAATATTATGTGCATTGATGTATATTATTATACATTTACCTAGACTTTAACATTTTAACTGAGTGATCTTTTTTTTTCACTTTTCATCAGGATTTCCTTCGTTCATGCACATTATTTAAATACTATATATTCATTAACCATTAGTTAGTAACTATTAGTTAACAACCTAGTGATAACATGAATGACATTGACACGATCCTATCGGTCATCGAGAACCCCACAAGGCGCAGGATACTGATGGCGCTTGTCAGAGAGCCCCATTACCCTTTACAACTCTCAAGGGAACTCGGAGTGAGCCAGCAGGCGATAATGAAGAATCTGGACATTCTTGAGAGAAGCGGGCTGGTGGAGAGCTGGAGAGAGAGCAGCGATAAAGGTCCCTTTAAGATCGTCTACCGCCCGACCTCGGAATTCACGCTTACGGTGGATATGCGCAACGGGATGTTCAGGGCCACTCTTTCAAGGCCGGAGCACGACGAAGGCACCCAAGAGAGCATCGACATGGCGCTTGAGGAGGTAAGGGAGAGCCTGTCCGAAATTGACAGACACATCGAAGAACTTGACAGAATGAGAGAAGAAATGGTCGAAAAACGTAACCTGATGATCCGTTCGTTCATGAACAGCCAGGTTGCCGGCGGGTTCGACTACCTTGAGAGGAGCATCCTCTATGAGATGCTGAACTCGCCGGAGCATAACCTGCAGGAGATCTTCCGGGACATGGGCATCAGAGAGGACAGGATGACCAAGATCATAAACGACATTGAATACAGACACAAAGACACCAAAAGGAGGGATGAAGAATGAGCAATGATAAAGCAATAAAGGTCGCAGAGTTGAAACCCGGAGAGACCGGGAAGGGCATAGCCAGGCTTGACCCTGAGCTTATGGACATATTCGAATTCAAAACCGGCGACATCATACAGATAGACGGTACAAAGAAGACTGTCGTCAAAGTACTGAGAGGTATCCCGGAAGACGCCAATCGCGGAATAATAAGGATCGACGGTTCCACCAGGCGCAACGCCGGAACTTCGATAGACGAACGTGTCGGTGTAAAGAAGATAATTGCAAAGAACGCAGAGAAGATAACATTCTCGCCAACAGAGGAATTAAGGCTTCAGGGCGGGGAGGAGTACCTCAGCAAAGTGATGGAGGGAAGGGTCTTCGCAAAAGGAGATGTGCTGACGCTTAACGTAATGGGAAACAAGATCGACCTTGTGGTCACATCTTTCTCGCCTTCCGGCGAGGCGGTCACGATGACCACCTCAACGGACGTGAAGATATCCGAGAAGCCCGCATCGGTGACGGAAATGGAGGTCCCTCAGGTCTCATATGATGATCTGGGCGGGCTCAGCAACGAAGTGGCAAAGATCAGAGAGATGATCGAACTGCCTCTCAGACACCCGGAACTCTTCAAGAGGCTGGGCGTAGAAGCTCCCAAAGGGGTCCTGCTGCACGGTCCTCCGGGAACAGGCAAGACCATGCTGGCAAAAGCCGTCGCCGGGGAAACGAGCAGCAACTTCATATCCTTGGGAGGGCCGGAGATCATGAGCAAGTTCTACGGAGAATCCGAAGGAAAGCTCCGGGAGATCTTCAAGGAGGCAGAGGAGAATGCTCCAAGCATCATCTTCATCGACGAGATAGATTCGATCGCGCCGAAGAGGGATGAGGTCACGGGCGAGGCGGAGAGGCGCATAGTCGCACAGCTGCTTTCTCTGATGGACGGCCTGAACTCCAGAGGGAAGGTTGTTGTCATAGGTGCAACGAACAGGCCGAACTCCATCGATGAGGCTCTCAGAAGGCCCGGAAGGTTCGACAGGGAGATCGAGATCGGGATACCCGACAGGAACGGGAGGCTGGAGATACTGCAGATCCACACAAGGGGCATGCCTCTTTCGAAAGATGTGGAACTGGAGAAACTGGCCGACCGCACGCACGGCTATGCCGGAGCGGACATCTCCGCCCTTTGCAAAGAGGCTGCGATGGCCGCACTGAGGCGCATACTTCCGCAGGTGGACCTTGAGACGGAAGAGATACCCATCGACATACTGGAACAGATCTCCGTTACTAAGGATGACTTCAAAGAGGCTCTGAAAGACCTTCAGCCCTCGAGCATGAGAGAGGTGCTGATAGAGAAGCCCAATGTGAAATGGGAGGATATCGGCGCGCTTGAATCTGCCAAGCAGGAACTGAAGGAAGCGGTGGAGTGGCCGCTGAAGTTCGGCAAGGTGTTCGAGCATATGAACGCAAAGCCTCCGAAAGGCATCCTGCTTTACGGCCCTCCAGGAACCGGCAAGACCATGCTCGCTAAAGCGGTTGCAACGGAATCGGAAGCCAACTTCATAGCTGTTAAAGGACCGGAGTTCCTGAACAAATGGGTCGGGGAGTCGGAGAAAGCGGTCAGAGAAACGTTCCGGAAAGCAAGGCAGGCATCGCCCTGCGTGATATTCATGGATGAGATAGATTCCATCACGCCGGAGAGGGGGACCGGCGGCGACAGCAATGTCACGGAAAGAGTGATATCCCAAATGCTGACGGAACTCGATGGGCTGGAATCCTTGAACGACGTGGTCGTGATAGCCGCGACCAACCGCCCGGATATCATGGATCCGGCGCTGCTTAGGCCGGGAAGGTTCGACAAGAGCATATTCATAGCTCCGCCTGACCGCGAGTCGAGGGTGCGGATCTTCCAGATACACACCAGAGAGAAGCCTTTGGCGGACGATGTTGATCTCGGCGCACTTGCGGACAAGACCGAAGGATGCACCGGCGCAGACATATCGGCCATATGCAACGAGGCGGTGATGGCGGCCGTAAGGCGCCTGGTCAAGCCCGGGAAGGTTCCCGATGACAAAGAGATAAAGAACTGCAAGGTCGAGATGAAAGATTTCATCTCCGCCACAGACAAGTTCGGGCCGCAGGCTTCCCAGAAACTCAAAGAATACGGATATCGGTCTAAGGGAGACACGATTGACGGATACAGATGATCCGTCCCCAAACCATTTCCTCATATATTTTCGTCAGACAGTTTGTCTGAAATTTACATTGAGTGAAACATGCTCAATAATACTATCAAATAGCGCACGATATCATTACGGCAGAAACGACCATGGTCCAGGCATCAGATGCTGTTTTTCCGTTGTTGAACTCCTGTATCTATCAAACGATATTTTGTGAACCATTCTAAGTAGGGGTTTTTCTTTGAATAAGAAGGCCCGAGAAATTCCTTATCGCCTTTAATAATCTCATGACACATCTCTGCAGGTTTGACAGGTTCATCCGGCAAAGAATCCAGCAATGATTTGGGCCATGTTTCGGATATGTGGCCTTTAAGATCGAGCACCATTTCTGGCATCAACATATGCGATGGTGTGGGATATCCCAGACATACCTCGATCACGATGAAAGTATTGCCTCCTCTTCTAAGGTAGTCTTTTGCCAGGTCGAATATGGGCATGATAGGTGCTCCCCGTCCCAACCCATATTGAACCAACCCCGGGATGACATTTTCAAAGTAGAAATAGCTAAACCTCATTTCTTTATATAAATAACTTAGACTCGTCTCTCCCTTTATGAATGTTGCCAGACCATCTATTGGTTCATCGGTAAAGAATAGTGTTTGCCCCGACATAATATTCTCCTCATGATTTTATTTTCTGTGTACCACACATTGCATGAATAATATACCATGCCGCTACCAAAGATGGATGCAAAATAGTACTTTCCATTTTTCCCGATGTTTAGAGTCCCCAGTTTTCTCTGAACATCGAAGAGATAGAGTGTTTATTGTGCAATGCTGTTTTATATAGAAGAACAACCTCTTTGACGGCATGAGCAGGGAAGATCTCATCAACACCACCAGAGCCATACTGGCAAAGGCAGGGTTCGATATTTCACCCTCACTTAACCTCCGAAGCATATGCTTTGACATTGTCGGAAGAAAGGACGAGACACTGCTCATCATCAAGATCCTAAGCAATGTGGATGCATTTTCTAGAGAGAACGCCGAAGATATGAAAGTGCTTGCGGATGCGCTCAGGGCAACACCGCTGCTTATCGGAGAGACATCCAGTTCCGGACCTTTGGAAACCGGCATAGTGTATTCAAGGTTCAAGATCCCCATAATATCCAATGAGACCCTCAGCGAACATTTATTGGAGGAAGTTCCGCCGTTCATATTCGCGGCGCCCGGCGGCCTGTACGTTAAGATCGACGGCGACCTTCTCAGGCAGATCAGGGAAAGCAACGGAATAAGCCTCGGCACGCTGGCGGAGACCACCGGGGTCTCAAGACGCACGATCCAGATGTACGAGTCCGGAATGGGGGCAATGATAGATGCCGCCATCAGGCTTGAGAAGTTCCTTCAGATACCCATAATAGAACCGATCGATCCCTTTGAGTATAAAAGCAAAAAAAGACTCGAGGATTATGAAGTGGCAGACGGCAGAGTGACAGAATCAAAAGCATTGAACCGCCTTCTGGAGATCGGGTTCGCAATAACTCCCGTCACAAAAAGCCCATTTGAGGCCATATCAAGAAGCAGACAGATGTAATGATTTTTTCCTCCTACCTTGACATATGTAAGGTCTGATACCACCACTTCTAAGGTTTTGCGGTTCTCGGGAACGAAGTTTCGCTCAACAAGGTTTGGTTTATCTTCTTCATTCACATCCTGTTTTCTGCGTTTCTTGCGTCGTTT
>JAIRQG010000145.1 GCA_031256615.1 Candidatus Methanoplasma sp.
GCACAGTTATCAGAAGACAAGTATGCACAGAATTTGGATCGCAATGATCACCGATGTTCCAATACTCAAGACCAGATGTGAAATGATCCTTAGCGTGATGTAATATTCGATCGTGCTCAATAACCAGCGTATAGAATACGGTAAAACCCGAGTTCGAGTTCTGAAGTCTTAAAATTCAATCGGTGTTTTTTACTCTCCCCTGATCTTGATCATCCTCGCAGGCACCCCGCCTACCACTGTGTATGGCGGGACATCTTTGTTCACGACCGCCCCGGCGGCCACTACCGCACCCTCGCCGATGTTCACGCCTTTGAGTATTATCGCATTGGCGGCTATCCAGACATCATCTCCTATGACGATCTTCTCTGATGTGTGCCCTTGTTTTACTATGAGGGTGTCTCTGTCCGAGAATGTATGATTTCCTGTATTGATGACGACGTTCGGCCCTATCAGAACATTGTTTCCAATTGTTACCTCGTCTCTTGCGGTAATGGATACATTTCTGTTAAAATATACGTTGTCGCCGATCGATATATTGTATGGGAAATAGAATGTCACCCCGGGGTACACGTATAGGTCCTTTCCGCATTTCGGCAGAGTTGTTTCATAGAACAATGCTCTGAGCTTTGGGCCGAGGCCTGCGGATGCCATCATGCCAAGTTTCTGTTGTTCTTCATGCCATTTGACGGATCCTGCCGTAAGCTTCCTGAATCTGGATAGACAACGGTCGATCTCCCGCGACTGCTGCTGCATTTCGGCAGGCGATGAGACATTCATTCCGGGGAATCTTTTCTCGAAGTCCATTATCTCGTTTCTTTCGCGGAATTCTCTTTCCATAGGTACGGCAATAAGTGATTTGCAGCGTATAAAAAAACCACCGTAAAGAAAACGTTCTCTTTTGAAATGTTGTAATAATGCGGCCTATGTGAAGCCCTGTCAAAACAGCCGATCCCGCTGAGGGATGCGGCACGTTTTGGTGTTCAGGGACAAAATGGTCTCGACGATTTCTCTAGACGCAAAAGGCACGGTTCATCAACAATGAGGACTATATAGCTGTACTAACCTGAAGAATGTACAGCCGATGAAAGTTTCACAACTGTTTCTTTCAAGCGCAATGAACACCCGACCGCAGTGCCAGAAGGACAGAAAAAATCTGAGAAATCTGAGATTTAGGAGGTTCGATGCCTCTTTTTTCAGCAAGGACCCAAGTCTTGGTCGATGTGTGTTCAATATAGATATATATTATGTATAGCACTCTAAATTATTGGCATGGTCTACTCTAAAAGATTCAAATTTAAAATCATGGTCATCGCAGTCTGCGCGGTAGTGGTTGTTATAGTAGCATCAGCAGGCGTTATGCTCTACCTCACACAACCATACAATTACAAAGGGGGCGGGTACGACAATTTCCTCAGTGCCGAGAAGACCAACGTGCCAGTTGTGATAGTTTCTGACAAGATGGACCAGCAGACCATGAGATCATATTTTGAGAATTGCACCGACAACGTCACCGTTCAAAACAGGATACCTGTCGATTCTGTGTGGGCGATCATCTTTCTGGACAGCGCATGGTCGGGGTTGAAAAATCTGGATCTGAAAGAAATAATGCCCTCGAATGTTCCGATCCTCTATATAGGGAAGTCGCCGGACATATTCAGCGGAGCGAGCACAGGCTTAGGAAGAAGCGCGTTCATTGAAAATGCAATGATATACGGCATTTTCTATTATCCTCTAACAGATGACACGACGGGAGACAACGTGGCTTGTTACAGTGCAGTGGCCGATGACCTCGGAGAGGCTCTCGAAAGGGCATACATATGGGCGGATAACGCACTATACAAAAACCAATATCATTTTGTGAGGGGTATGACCCCTACATATTATCTCTGGTACAAGACAACCTTTGCATTCTTTGACATCAAAGGCGGCGAATACGGTTGGATAAGAGGGATGACAAGCTATTCTCAGATCGAGCTGACCGGCGGGACCTTTTATCTGGCGTGCTTCAGGCTGCAAGCCATGCCCGGCGGCGGAAAATCAACTTCCGGTATGTATGTTGATTCCATCGGAAAGTCGCCTATGTTCAGATACGGCCCCGTCACATCAAATGGGCGGGATAAGATCGCCGTCTCGTTATATCCCGTAGACGGATGGGAGTATGACGGATACGGCGTCACCGCCCGCAGCTATGGATCCAATTCCGAATCAGGAACATTCAGCACCCGGCATGATGTAGACGAGACCATTAATTTCTATTGGGCCCCCACGCTGATTGCGCCGGGCAAGGTCTCTTATTCAAACGCCTACGGAGGGTATTCTGGCACAGACACATACGGTGTTCAATTCGCCGAACAGATGACAAGGCTCAAAACGGAATATTCCGACGTATTCAGGGCCACATGCAAAGTGAATATCGAGTACACGGAAAGCCATATCACAGATGATGACGAACCGCTTTTTTGATGAAGACCGAAGAATAAGCTTTATCTGATCCGATGAGGCAGTTTGCTCTTCTTCCTTTGCCGTGCTTGTTTTTTTGTCCTCATTCCTTTTGTTTTTTCTTGTTCGTCCGTGTAAGCGCAGAAGCCGCGGCCGGCGGCACGGGAAAAGCCGGAGATCATACTAACATTTTTTGAGGTAAAGAAAAGCGCATTATTGAGCCAGCCAGAGCATTATATGACAAAAAAGCGGTCTCCGAGAGAACCAACTATGGAAATCATTATAATAACAATAAAGTCTACTTAGTCTAACCAGGTGATAACATGAAATCAAAACACATCATAGCAGCGGTCGTTGTAATCGCTATTGTATGTGTAGTCGGTGTTCTTTTCTTTATTACGGCGGCACCGAATGAAGATGGCGGCAATAACAACGGTAGCACGGGCGGAGAATCGGGACTATCTAGTGTATATACCTATACAGCAGAGGGGTACAATACTGCCGGGACCGAGACCTACGGTGGCACATGGGTCATACATTTCAAGAACGGAAGGGTCACAAATTCTGAATGGAAAGTGTCGACAGTAGCTGTTCCTGATACGTCGCAAGGGCAGGAGAAGCTGAAACTCATACGCGAGAAGATCAATTCATACAATATTGACACAAACAAACAGCCATACTCTCCGAGCTCCGAAAAAGATGTTGCGAAATCCAACAACAAAATGATCAACGGAGATTTCTACGGATATCAAACCATTGGAACAAATTATGGCGTCAAGGACCTGAGAGAATATAAGATCACAGTCAACAGCAATGAGATGTGGTGTTATTCCGACGATTCCGGTGTGATCTATCTGCTGATAGAATTAACGTCCGCACAAAAAAGAATATTCACTCTTAACAAGTAAATCTGAATAGAACCGATTGTCCGAAAGCGAAAAAGCGGATCGTCCGGCGCAGTATCTATGAAAAAGTAATCTATATACGTGAAGCGTTTTGGATGTGATTTGTTATATTTCTATAGATTACTATCAATATCTTTCTATACTGTAATGTTAATCATGTTTCGCCCAGGGGGTAAAAAATGGCATATTGTTCAAAATGCGGAAAAGAAATCGATTACGGAACAGCCTTCTGCCCGAACTGCGGTGCATCGACATCGAGCTCGCCAGGAGATCAGAGCAATAATCAACAGGGTTGGATCAATAATTATGGCCCCAACAGTGGGCCACAGCAGAGCACACAGGGACTCGGAGGAACTCTGACCATTATCCTAGTGCTGGGCATATTGTGGGCGATGTTTTCTATCATTGCAGGCATAGGTCTTATAAGCCTCGGGACTGAATTCATGTTCATCGAAGGATCGATAACAGGCGCAATATATCTATTGGGCGGAATCTGTGCATTGCTGTCTTGCATATTCATATACAAACAAGAGAACCATAACCTTGCATTCATTTTATGTCTCATTGGTTCAATAATCGCTTTGTATACGGGTGTAATCGTTATCGGAGTAATAGGAATAGTCTTTGCGTTCTTGCTTAACAAAGAAAAGTACAAATTCAAATCGTAATAACCAAACCGGCCACCCGGTGGCCTTTAACCTTTATTTTATAATAAAATAACAGACCCGTTTCATACGAAACGTTCAGCGCACATCAGCCGTCGGCAAGACGGAATGATTCAATGACCGAATGTATGGCGCCTTTCGGCGTAAGCTCGCTTCTCATAAGATGGATCTCTGAGCAGAGGAAAGAGCCGACATCCAACGACTTCTCTTTTTTGAGAAGATCTGTTAGGCTGTCAGACGGTGCTCTTACTCTGCCTACTGTCACATGCGCTTTGAAAGGCTTCTTGTCATATTGGATGGAGGATGCGTCAAGCATCCCGTTCAGATCCGACAGGATGTTATAGAATGGTTCTCCCAGTTCGGTGCCTATCCACACGACGCGGGGATCTCTGATATTTGGGAATGCTCCCAGTCCGTTCATGGAAACATTGAATGATCGATATTTTTCCAAAGACCTCATGCGCTCCGACAGCTTTCCGATCTTTTTCATTTCCACATCGCCCAGGAACCGCAAGGTCAAATGGACGTCCTCCGGGACACTGACGCCTCCGGCCTCTCTCAGCATGTTCTGTATGTTTCGTACAGCAGGCGTTGCCGGTATGTTGAATGAGATGAATGACCTGACGATTTCCATATCTTCTCACATATGGAAAAGGCCGTATTTAATCTGGGCGAAAACTTCGAACACGCCGTACTGAAAAGATAAAATAGTACGGTTGGGGTGATAGGCTGGGCGGATGAGGTGGCGGAAGACGAGAAGACCAAAGAAGTAGAGACTTTGCTGGGGGACCCCAAAAAAGCGATACTTGCAATGGGGATCCCGACAACCGTTGCCCTTGTGGCGCAGTCCGTGAATAACCTGGTGGACGCTGCATGGGTGTCCGGACTGGGAAGGGATGCGCTGGCCGCCGTTGGGCTTTTTTTCCCGGTGTTCTTCATCATCATCGGAGTGAGCACCGGCATAGGCATCGGTGCGGCATCCGCGATATCGAAGAGGATCGGCGCAGAGAACAAGGCCGAAGCGGACAGGACCGCCGCGCACGCCATCGTCCTGGTCCTGATAGGGAGCATTGTAATGACAGCGTTGCTCGTTCTGTTCCTGGAACCGATCATAAGAATGCTTGGCACCGGTGCAGAGGAAGGCACGATACAGGAGTGCATCAACTACGGGCTGCCGGTAGTGGTTTTCATGGGCATATTCATGGTAACGGGTGTGCTGGCGAACATACTGAGGGCGGAAGGCGCAGCTAAACGCGCGATGTACGTACTCATTCTGGCAGCAGTCATCAATCTGGTGCTTGACCCCTTCTTCATCTACGACTACGGTCTCGGGTGGGGAATGACCGGTGCGGCGCTGGCGACGGTTGTGGCAGAGAGCATAGCATTGTCGGCGATGTTATATTGGTATTTCGTGAAGAAGGACCTTTATCTGAGATTCAGATTCAAAGGCTTCAAGTTCGAATCGGTCATCATCAAAGACATATTCAGGGTCGGTATCCCGGCATCCCTTCAGATGACGATAATCTCAGTAGTATCGATCTTCATGAACCTGATATTGCTGGAGGCGGGCGGGGATGACGGAGTAGCGATCTATTCCTCGGACTGGAGGTTGCTGAGCATCCTTACGATACCTCTGATGGGCATCGCAACAGGCGTGGTGCCTGTCTGTGCGGCCGCATTCGGGGCAAAACGTTATGATAAGGTCAAGATCGCATACACATACGCGCTGAAAATATCCGTGTTATTGATGATCGCAGTGTGTGCGGTCACCATTGTATTCGCGTCTCATATGGTCCTCGCCTTCACTTATGATCCGGGTACAGAATATCTGAGGGGAGGAATGGCTGAATTCCTCAGGATCGCGGCTTTGTTCCTTCCTTTCATGGCAATGGGAATGGTGGCCGAGTCCCTGTTCCAGGCTCTCGGTATGGGAGTGAGGTCTTTGGCGTCGACCTT
>JAIRQG010000005.1 GCA_031256615.1 Candidatus Methanoplasma sp.
GTTGAGAGATTCCGAAAGCAGCAGGACATCTACCGCTCCGACCTCGACCGCCGTTCTTACGTCATCCTCGCCGTAGGCGGACAGTCCTCCGTCCGGTTTCCTTATCTCTCTGAAAAATCTCTGCATATATTCCTTCTCAATGGTCAGCTGTATATCGGTAAGAGTGTCTTTGGCCGCATCGACCAGTTCTCTGAGTCCGAACTCATCTGTGTAGCCGGTATCGAAAAGCGGACTCACCACTTTCTTCCTAAGCTCATGGTGCAGATACTCTTCCTTTACAAAGAAGTCCTTCGTTGACCCAGGACCTCCGACCAATATCCCCTGGAGTTCAGATTTGTTGAGGAATATCTCTGTCGCGCTGTCCGAGACCTTCTTGTAGAACTCATGGGCGGCGATCACTATCAGTCTTTCAAAACGGACCGATGACTGTCCTCCCTGGTGGTGCTTGCTGGGAACAAGGGAATCAAAATGTTTCAAAACAGATATCTTGCTCCCTGACAACAATCCCAGAGTCGCTTCCTTCCTGTCTATGGTTATGAGCCCGAATGATTTCTTATCAAGGAGCATCTCCTCAAGAGGTTCCGTGAAGAACTCCGAGTCGCATCGGTACAGGAAGGTCGTTATCTCCTCCGGAGGTTCCACCGTGTACTGGACCATTTTTGTCTGGTCTCCTGCGCGCGGCACTTCTCCGCAGAATATCACCAATCCGTTGGGGGGCGCGGTCTTGTATGTCCTGAGTCTCGACATGATTGAATCGATCGCGCTTGTGACATTCTTCATTGTGGATTTTGATTTAATGTTCGTTGCCTGTGACTGCTCTTCCCTAAGATACGCCATAACATCGGAGATCAGCCTGTAATTCGGAATATAAACGGAGATCAGCTCGGTTCCTCTGCCTCGGTACGATGTTATCTCCTGCATTGCCTTCTTGAAGTCATATCTTGCTCTGTCGAGAGCATTAGCGTCACTCATTTGTCCACCAATAATATTTATCTCAATTGCGCATTCCTATAAAAGTATTGGCGATGAAGAAGGAAAAAGTGGTAGTATCCATCGGCGGTTCTATACTCATACCTGGAAAAGATGACTCAGATTACATAAAAAAACTTGCTGAGATGATCAGAGAAGTATCCAAGACCGTACAGATCGTTATTGTCTGCGGAGGCGGAAAGATAGCCAGATACTATACTGACACAGGCAGAGAGCTTGGAGGCACCACATATCAGCTTGACCTGCTCGGCATCGGCATCACAAGGCTCAACGCCCAGCTTCTGGCCGTTACTTTGGGCGATCTGTCCTCCGCCGACATCCCTGCGACGGCTGAGGAAGCGTCAAACAGGTCAACGCCGAACAAAGTCGTCATAATGGGAGGCACGGTCCCAGGACATACGACCGATGCCGTGGCGGCGATGGTAGCGCGGGAGATGCGCGCAGGGAGAGTTGTCAACGCCACATCCGTGGATGCTGTTTATTCCGATGACCCTAAAAAGAATCCTGATGCGGAGAGATTCTCAAAACTGACGATCGATGAGCTGGGTGAACTTGTTTACAAAGAGCACGGCGCGGGCAGATCGAGTGTTTTCGACCCCCTCGGCATAAAGATCGCAAAGGAAGAAAAAATAGATATCCTGATCGTTGACGGCAGGAACCTGGGCGAACTTAGGAATGCCATGCTGGGTAAGGACATCTGCGGAACTTACGTCAGTTCCCGTTGATGCGTTCCAGACCGGAAGATGTTATCAGTTCGAAACCGGCCGATCTTATCAGTTCTGATATCCTTTTCTCTTCCGCCGGCTTGAGTGATTTCCTGTGCATATACACAAGATTGGTATCCGACGCTTCGCACGCATCCTTTACCATTCTCACAATATCCTCGTCGCTGCTTCCTTCCAGATGATAATTCGGCAGCATGTGGCCGAAGTTGATCTTGAATCCCAGTGTGACCTCCGTGAACCTCGGCGCATAGTGCCCGCCTCCTACCCCTACCGCTGTATCATAATCGTTGGGTTCCATGTCGAGGAGCACGTCCGAAAGGATATCTGCCGCCGCTTCATTTCCCCAGTTCCTCTCGTCGCTCCCTATCTCTATGAAAAATGTCGGCTTGTTAAGCCAGGGTCCGTGATGCGTCACCTCAAAGCACACTCTGAAATTATCCAGATCATTGTATCTTGCGATCTTTCTCAGCGCATCGCTCATCAGAGCCGGATCGGACCTTACAAGCGTCCTCTCTCTCCCTCCGAACTTGTTCTCGCGGAAGTTACCGATGGGGTGCACTGTCAGCGAGGCCTCTCCGCTTGTTGCCGAGTGTCTTGACATGAATATCACTTCATCAACATCGATGCCTGCATCGGCGATCCTTTGGTCCACGTCCTCCATCCGGATGTGGAGGTCAGGGGTCGTCATCATGACCGTTTCTCCATTCATGAGGAAACTGTTCTTTCCATATCTTCCGATGTCTTCCCATTCTCTTTTCTTAAGAAGCTGGATCTTCATATTTACGGACGGTATGTCAGTTTCGCTGCAGATAAGCAATTTCCTTTTCCCGATCATTTTAACATCACGTCAACGGCTGTGTCGGATAATTATTTATCTGCTTTGGACTCCCTCTGAAAAAGCGATTAGGCGCATGATGTGCGGGCGCCGCAAGACGGGTTCTGCAACCTCCCGGCGTTCACAAAAATACTATTAAACGCATCTAAATAAATAGCCGATATAGAATTATACTCATAAACATGATATAAACTATCCTTATACTCCCTTTTCGTGTCAATGGAAAACGCAACGATAAGGGAGAGGGCACTGCTTCACCTGCACAGATTTCCAAACATGACCCCGAATGAAATGTTCAATGTTCCTTTCGATCTTACACAGGACGGCATCGCTTCCGTACTCGGGATCTCTCGTGCACACGCATCGCTCGAACTCAAGAAACTGAAAGAACTGGGAAAGATCGATGACTGGCAGGCGCACATAAAGGGCTCAGGCACCAAGAGGAGAGTTTACTACATCCTGCCGGAGGGCATCACGGAAGCGGGGATGCTGAAAAAGAGATTTGAGTCTGCGGGCGTCTCTATCGATGCTCTGCTGGATATGAAAAGATGCGACCCGGAGATAATGTGGGAAAACCTCAGCGCGAAGGATAAAGAAACCTTCGGTCTGGCGTGTGTGTTCAGGGTCCCTATACCAAGAAAGACCATTCCGGAGACCAGCACAGGCGTCATACCGACAAATTTCTGCGGCATGATCTGCATAAGCGATACCGTCCGCGAAAAGTACCTTTCACACACCGATCAGGAGAGTGCAAAGGTTTGGCACAGCCGCGCGGCGGATTGGTGGATAGACAAAGACCCCAATGAGGATCAAGAAAGGCTTTACCATCTTGTAAAGGCGGGAAGGAACACCGAGGCCTGCAAACTCACTATCAGGAAATCTGAAAAATTCATAGAAGATTCCAATGATGATCTCCTCGCGATAATAAAAGAAATGACGGTCATACCCAAACACATCGAATCGATATACAACATAAGGGCAAAAATTGCTCTGGGGTGCGCCGATACGAACGATGCCTTTGCCTGCGCGGACATACTTGCGGATTTCCTGACCGATGATGCGGACATGATAAGGGCTGAAGCATGCATGATCTCGGGGGACGCTGAGAGAGGCTTTGCCACCGCCTCATCCTTATTCAACAAAAAACCGTCTTCCAGAGCGGCACTGATCGCTGCCAAATGCCTGTTCAGAATGAAAAAATACGATGAAGCGACTGCGTTCCTGGCATCCTCCTGTGAGGTCCTGTCCAGCAACAACGATGCCACGAGCATAGACGAGATAATGATGCTGAGGGCAGGCATCGCATACGGCAGAGGGAGGATCGACGAATCGCTCAGTTACCTGAGCAAGGCAGAAAAGATATCCAGGAAGGCTCAGACAAAAGAAAGGGTCGGTGCACTCACCAAGAACATAAAGAGCGGAAAGAAAGTGAGTTTTGACTGATCAGAATATTGTATTCTTCTTCAGATCGTCCATGTCAGAGATGTAGAGGTCCCTGATGTACCTTATGTCCCATTACAACATTGCCACTCTTTCGAATCCGAATCCCCATGCGAGCACTGGGTACTCAACGCCGAACGGTTCCACGACCTCCGGCCTGAATATGCCGGCGCCTCCGAGCTCCATCCACTTCCCGTTGAAGAACACTTCCACTTCAAGAGACGGTTCGGTATACGGGAAGTATGCCGGTCTGATCCTTATCTGATCGAAACCCATCCTCGCATAGAACTCTTTTATCATTGATATCAGCATATCGAAGTTGCCGTTCTCGTCGATCACTATTCCTTCTATCTGGGTAAACTCGGGGAGATGTGTTGAGTCTATCGACTCTTTCCTGAATATCCTTGAGATGGAGAATGCCTTCTGCGGCGCATCGGGATGCTCGGCGATGTACCTTATGCTGCTTACCGTGCTGTGGGTCCTGAGGAGGGCCGCTTCCGCTTTTTCTCTGTTCCACGTGCCTCCCCACCCGGTGGATCCGGTGTTTCCTCCCTTTTCATGTATATCCTTCACTTTCTGCACAAGCGCCTCGTCCTCAAGCTCTATCCTTCCGGGATCATCCAGATAGAATGTGTCTTGCAGGTCCCTTGCGGGATGGTCCTGAGGAGTGAACAGCACATCAAGATTCCAGAATGCCGGCTGGACATACTCAGAAGACATCTCCGAGAATCCCATGTTCATAAAGAGCCGTCTTATCTCATCTCCGAGCCTTGTAAGAGGATGTTTCTTTGCCGGAACGACCGACGGAGCAAATGTCCCCACATCGTATTTTCTGAATTGGACATTCTGCCATTCTCCGCTTTGGATCAGGCGGTCGGTCACATCGGTAACTTCTTTTTTCAATTCTATTCCTGACGATACAGCTTCTTTTCCGCCGTTTGTTATTGTTATCGTCCTCTCCGTGACGATCTTGTCCCTTACCAGGCCTTGCCTGCCTTTGAGGTCTTTGATGATCTTCGGATCGCCGTCATTTTCCGGCAGGGGCGATGATCTCATCCTTTCAAGCAGGACCTCATCATCCATTTTCGATCCGACCGCCGATCTGCCTTTGTCGGTAAGTACCAGGAACTTTGCTTCGCCTTCGGCGGCTATGTCCGCCAGGCCCTTTCTCTTAAGCCACCCGACAGCGATCTTGTCCTCGCCGTTCGGCATCTTCTCGGAAAGGGCGTTCATATCCATCCTTCCGCCGGATGCATCGATGATCATGATGGCACGCCTTTCAGGCAGTCCCTTTTTGACAACCTCTTCATCGGTTACCTCAACGAATCTCTTTACCGTTTCCTCGATCTTTACCAGGCCTTTGGATTCCAGCCATGATGCTGCGCCCATTACTTCTACTTCAAGATCAAAACGGCCTGCCTTGATCAGATCCGCCGGCGAAGCTGTGTCTTTTAGATCACTAAGCGCGATCAGGAGCTTTCTCTCATTATAGCTCAGTCCTTCCACTATGCTTGCTATATCCACCTGATCACCATTCGAATCCGTCAAAGGTCATGCTGCCGACCACTTCTTTCGCCTCTTCTCTTTTGGCCTGATGCTTTTCAAGGAAATGATTGATCTTCTCCGTGAGCATCTGTTTGCACTCGCCGCAGAGAATCTCTCCTCTTTTACATTTATCGGCAAGTCCGTTTATCTTTTCGTCGTTTCCTTCAAAAAGGAAATAATTGTACTTGAATACGGCACAGACCTCTGGGTTCCCGCCTTTCTCTCTTTGCTCCTCTACCGACACACATCCTCCCGTGAAGGCTCTCCCCACCTTCTTTTTGACATCCTTTGGGGAGTCTGTCGTGTAGATCGTTCCGAATTCATCCGAAGATGACATCTTGTCCCCGCCTCCGAGGCCGGGGAACATCTTGCAGTAGAGCATGGTCGGTTTTGGATAATTAAGGCCGGGTGCGACATCCCTCGCCACCCTGAAGTGAGGGTCCTGATCGATCCCGCACGGTATCAGGCACGGTATTTGTTTTCCTGCTCTCTCTGTGGGAAGGAAGGCCGGCGCCGCCTGAATGGTTGTAAAGAATATCGAGCCGATATTGGTCGAATTGTCAAACCCGAATACGGCTTTGGCGGTAGAGAACGTGATCTTTTTGGATACTTTCAAAGCTATGGGGTAAAGTTCCTTTATGTTCTCTGTATCCAAGATTATCTTGGTCCTGTCTGGGTCGAATCCCAATGCGATGAAATCCAGCGCATTCTCGTACGCCAGCGACCTTGTGTCGTTTAACGTGAGATCTTTGAAAAGGAACTTCTCATCGTCGGTCATCTGGAACAGCATATCCACCTTGAAAACATCCTGTATCCATTTGTTAAATATCCATGGCATTATGTGTCCGAGATGCGTGTGCCCCGATGGACCTCTCCCCGTATACAATATGAATTTGTTTCCTTTGTCATATTCATCAAGCAGCTTTCCGAGGTCTCTGTGGGTATAGAATATCCCTCTCCTCAGCATCGGGTGCAGTTCGCTATATCTGCCGAGCCTCTCCAGCAGGTCACCGTCAATGGGCGTGGTGCCGAACTGTTTCATCAGGAGATCATAATCGATGTTTCCGCTTACC
>JAIRQG010000012.1 GCA_031256615.1 Candidatus Methanoplasma sp.
TTTTATTGTCCTATATAGAGGAGAAACCCCATGAAAATCTCACAAATAGCCGGATTTTTAGGCAGCGGAAAAACGACAGCTGTCATGAAGATTGTTGACGAGCTGATGAAGAGAGGACACAAGATCGCCATCGTCGTGAACGATGTCGGCGAGATAAATGTCGATGCAAAATTCATCGAGGCTCATGGGCTAAAGGCAAAAGAGATCTCGGGAGGATGCATATGCTGCCAGATAGCAGGTACATTCTCCGAAACGCTCGCAAAGCTCTACGACTCGTACAATCCTGAGATAGTAATTGTAGAGCCGTCGGGAGTGGCCATACCGTGGGGGCTGAAGAGAGCGGCCGAGTACTCGGAAGCAAAAGCGGACATGGTGATAGAACATGCTCCTGTGATCACACTCGTGGATGCCACAAGAGTGGATCTTCTCGTAAAGGCGGTCAAAAGACTTGTGGAAACGCAGATACGCGAAGCGGATGTGTGCTTTGTGAACAAGGTCGACACAGCATCTCCGGCTGACATCGCCAAGACGGAAGAGATGATCAGAGAGATGAACCCAAAGGCCGAGATCTCCCATATGTCCTCGGAGACGGGACAGGGAATACAATATGCATGCGACCTGATCCTGAACCGGATATCTCCGAGGTATGATGAGGCCATTGAGGAGGAACTTCTCAAAAAACAGTACGGAGGATGATGCGATGCACGATGATGATCACGACCACGAAGACGATCATGACCACGATCACGATGATGATCACGATGATCATGAAAAGCTGCATTTGGAGATACACAGGGCCGTCGACGAATTAGGGAAATATGCGATCGACATAGATGTGAACTCACAAGAAGGGATCAAGAAAGATGTTATGCTGAAGTTCATCGATGATCTCATGAGCCGCGTCACCAAAAGCTGCATGGACAATGGGGCGGACCTAGTAGGCCACGTTAAATCATTCCTATCCAACGACAACGGCAATATAATGAGCAGTATCATCGACCACCGCTCGCCGGCAAGGATCAAGGACTCCATGGGCTCCGACACCATATACAAGGCAAGATTCATGCTCCACATCATCGTCCACGGCATATGGGACGACCGTGTCAGGGAGAGCGTGCTGGATGTGCTTGACGATACATTCAGAAAGTGGAAGGTTCCATATAAGGTGACAGCAGACCATTACGATACGGAAAAAAGTATCGCGCATCACATGGGGTGACATCATGGTAGACGGCTTTTCTGAGTCAATGAGGCAAAAAGGCTTTTCCTACGAGACCACCGCATCCTTGAGGAAATTCAAATGCCCGTACTGCGGGTTCGAATTTTCTTTAGTATATGCACGGACCTTTGCATGCCAAGGATGCTCAGAGGCATGGAAGAACTGCCCGAAGGTGAGATGCAACAAATGCGATACGGAATTCTTCATCACCGAGACGCCGCATGCGAACAATGAGATCGAACAAAGGCTCCTTGCTGAGCACGTATCAGAGGTCGTAACGAAGTTCAACAAAGATATGGGGTATAGACCCAGCAGGTGAATTTATTGCATATCGGTTTAGGATTTGACACAGGGGGCACATACACTGATGCCGTCCTGATGGACATGAGTGCGAACAAGGTTTTGCAGAAATCAAAAGCGCTGACCACCAGAGATGATCTTTCCATCGGGATCAGGAACACACTGATCAACTTTGACAAAGAACTGCTGAAGAAAGTAGCGATGGTATCCTTATCATCGACATTGGCAACAAACTCCATCGTTGAAGGAAAAGGATGCCGCGTCGGCCTGATATGCATAGGCGAAGAGTTCGAGATGTCCATACCGGTCGATGTCCATATCACGGTTGCAGGCGGCCACGATCTCAACGGGACCGAGGTGAATGAGCTGGATGAAACTGCGGCAGAAGAGTTCATGGCATCCCTTGTGGACCGCGTGGACGGTTTGGCCATCAACGGATATCTCAGCGTCAGGAACCCAGACCATGAACTCCGTCTGAAAAAGATCGCCAAGCGGGTCCTTGACATCCCTGTGGTGTGCGGCCATGAGCTTTCATCAAGTCTGGGATATCATGAACGCACCGTCACGTCAGTGATGAACTCCCGTCTTATACCAATAATAAAGGATCTTATGGACTCGGTAAAAAAAGTGATGGAGGAGTACAAAATATGCGCTCCTCTGATGATTGTGAAGGGTGACGGATCCATAATGAGCGAGAGCGTAGCGCTCGAAAGACCTATCGAAACGATACTGTCGGGGCCTGCGGCGAGCCTGATAGGAGCAAAGATGCTTTCCGGAATGGACGACGCGATCGTGATGGATATGGGCGGCACGACCACTGACATCGGCATACTGAGGAACGGCTACCCAAGGCTGGAAAAAGAGGGCGCGATGATAGGCAACCGCAGAACAAGGGTCATGGCGGCGGAGATATCCACTTCCGGAATAGGAGGGGATTCGAGGATAATAGTCAACGGCAGCAAGTTCATGCTGGAATCTCTCCGTGTGGTCCCGCTCTGCATCGCTGTCTCCAAATGGCCTCAGCTGCTTCCCCGTTTGGAAGCCGTTTCGAAAACGAGTTCGAGATTCACACCGGAAAGCATGGACGTGACAAACATTGTCCAGGACATAGAATTCTTTATCAAGCTGAAGGATCTGAAGAACGTCTCTTTGAGCAAAGAGGATGAGGCTCTGTTAAACCTCATATCCGAAGAACCGTTCTCTCTGAAAGAGGCCGGCTTAAAATTGAATTTCCACCCATTCTCATTCAACGTCTCCAAGATGGAGGGGCTCGGGATGGTGCAGAGGATCGGGCTGACGCCGACAGATCTTCTGCATGCGGAAGGAAGCTATATCGAATATGAGAAGACCGCATCGGAATACGCAGTGATGCACCAATCGCGTAAAATGAACATGAGCGAGAAAGAGTTCATAGAGTTCGCGAAGGAAAAGGTCATCGATAAGCTGTCCGAGGTGCTGCTCAGAAAGCTGTTCTTCGAGGAGACCAACACATTTGATGTTGATGCAGTGGGGTTGGACCTTATGTGGAAAGCGATCTCGGGCAGAGACGGCCTCGATTTCAGCTGCAGGATAAAGTTCAACAAACCGCTGATCGGAATAGGCGCACCTGTCTCGGCATGGTTCCCGTGGGTCGCCGATAAGTTCGGGACGGATCTGCTTCTGCCGGAACATTCCGAAGTAGGCAATGCGGTAGGTGCTGTCACCGGGAGCATCGTAGAGAGCGCAGAGGTCCTTTTGAAGCCTGCTCCCGGCCAAGGCGCGCTGGATGATCCCTCGTGCGTACTGTTCGCACCGTATGGCCGTTTTGAATTTGAGAAGCTCAGCGAAGCGTCGGTGTTCGCAGCGGAAGAGACCAGCAAGTATGTGATGGAAAGAGCGCAGAAAGCGGGTGCCGACCACATAGAACTGCGTTCCGAGAAAGCTGAGAAGAAAGTGGGGCTAGGAAGAGGAGGTTATGACGGACGCGTTCTGCTTGAGGTGAAAGTGACCGTCACAGCCGTCGGAAAACCGAGACAGTTCACTGTGAACGAATGAGGAGAAGTAACATATTAGTATATTGATTTTGGATGTGTATGTATGAGAATCGGTCTTATTGCCTGTGATATTTTAGAGCCTGAGTTCGAGCTTCTTTTAAAAGATGATCCCGACTTTGTTCACAAAGAGTATGTGGAGTTCGCGCTGCATGCGTATCCGGATGAGATGCGCGAAAAACTGCTTGAGAAGGTTAATGCGCTTAAAGGCGAGGTTGACGCCGTTCTGCTGGGATATGCAGTATGCCAATCTTTAGGCGGTTTTACCGAGGCCGTCGATATTCCGACGGTCATGTTCGACGGGGACGACTGCATATGCGTACTCCTGGGTGCAAATGAGTACACGAGAGAGAAGAAGATATGCGCCGGCACATGGTTCTCATCCCCGGGATGGGCAAGAGAAGGTATGGACGGCATCGTCAAAGAACTGCACCTTGACAGCGTCGAAGGAGTCGATCCCATGTTCTTCATGGATATGATGTTCGATTCCTATGAAAGATGCCTCTATATCGACACCGGCGTAAAGGATGAGAAGGGCGAATACCTCGCAAAGTCAAAGGATTTCGCCAATCAGCTCAGACTGAGGCATGACGAAAGAAAATGCGGCCTCTCTGCACTCGAGAACGCAATAAAGAAGGTAAAGGCACTGGCCGCGAATGTGTCGCCATAAGCTGCTGGTTTTCTGTTCATTGCCTCATCCCAAGCAAATGGCATAGCGAATTTGCTCTCAGAAGCTCGGCCCGCAATTGGCTGATGTCGGCTAATGCTATTGATAATCATTATCTTTAAATATCTCGCTTAGCCATATTTATGCCATGCAGCGATGGACGTCCCAACTGTCTTTGATACTCGGAATCGTGTATGAAACAGAGCATTTTCTCAGTGCCGAAAAGATACATCATACCCTGATGCATAAGGACACGAACATCGGGATAGCCACCGTATACCGGAACCTCAGGAAGCTTGTCGGTCAGGGACTGATAAGCGAGGTCAGTTGGAAAAATGTGAATTATTACACAAAACATCCTTTCTCCAATGCATTCTTCGTGTGTGAAAAATGTGACAAGATGCTCAGGATAGACATTCCCTTAGCGGATCAGACATACCTTTCCAACGAGATAGGCATGTCTGTCAAAAAGTGGAGAATGATGTTTGAGGGCATATGCAAGGAGTGTGAGTCATGCACATAATGGAGGGTTTCCTGCCTATAGAATGGGCGGTATTTTGGACGATCGTCTGCATACCGTTCCTTGTACTTGGGATAAGAGCGATGAGAAAACTTTTCGTTGAACATCCTGAAAAAAAACTGTCGCTCGCGCTGTCCGGCGCCTTTATTGTGATATTGTCTTCCTTGAAGATACCATCTGTCGGCGGGTCCTCATCGCATCCTACCGGTACCGGGATGGGTGTTATGCTCTCCGGACCGTGGATCACCGCCGTCATCTGTACCATCGTTCTATTGTTCCAGGGAACATTCATGGCCCATGGCGGGTTCACGACGCTTGGCGCAAATGTGTTCTCAATGGGCATCGCCGGACCGTTCGCTGCGTACCTTGTATTCAAGGCGCTCAGAGCAAGAAACGCAAACCCCACTGCAACGGTCTTTGTTACGGTCTTCGTTGCAGACATCGTGACATATCTCGTGACCTCGCTGCAGCTTACGCTCATCGTTCCCTATTCAGGTATGTCAGCGTTCATAGATGCATATGCCACATTCTTTGGCATATTCGCTGTGACCCAGATACCCATCGCGCTCGTAGAGGGCATACTCATGGTGTTCTTCTTCCAATATTTGGCTGATGTGAGACCTGAGCTCGTCAGAGGAGTTGGATATGATCTCTCTGCCCGCAACACAAAGAGCATACTCAGCGGTAAGGAAAGCAGCAAGATGGACAGAAGCCTCGTGATGCTCGTATGCTTCGCCATCATAGGAGCGGCCATGATCCTTCTGGCATACATCACGACATTTTTCTTTGACATAGGCGGGACGGATGATGCCGGAGCGGGCATGATCGGGGATCTCATTCCGGGTTATGAGACGCTGACAGATAACTTCATACAACTGGGCGAATTCGGAATAAGTATTCTGTTCATAATTCAAACCGCCATAGGCATCGCTTTACTCGCATTC
>JAIRQG010000047.1 GCA_031256615.1 Candidatus Methanoplasma sp.
AAAAATATATTCAGACCTGCAAAAAGAATCAACCTTCACCTCTGCAGGCTGGGATTTCGACAACATATGGACAATAGTTCCGGGAGAGAACAGTGGATATCCAATTTTTATCAACAGCGAATTCAACACCTTAGACTGATCTTAGCTGAGATCGCCAAAATCTCTGTTGATGTGTTTCATAGGATCGAATCATGCAGGAGGCGGGCGGTCAACTCATCTGCCTTTCACATGTGCCAGAATGCACCACGGCAACCGATTTTTCAGGCAGAACAATGGACTCATCGAACACTATCATCCTCTGCATGACATTGTTGGTTCCCCATTCAGCCAGAAGTTTCAATGCAGGGATCAGCGTCTCCCCTTTATTCGAGATGGAATATTCGACACAGACCGGCACCTCCGCTTTCACCGCCCTTACGATCAACCCGTCAGCCTCCATCTCTCTCAGCTGTTTTGTGAGGATCCTGGGAGAAACAACCTCAAGCTCCTTCATGAGCTGGTTGAAACGCAGCGTCCCCTTCATATGAAGTTTACACAGGATAGCGGCCTTCCATTTTCCTTCGATGATACTCATCGCGGCATCCAAGGCACAGTTGATTCTTGGCGCGCGAGATCTGTTCTCCATAATATCAACTATGCAATCAAGCTATTTATTATTAATTAACAATCATTATATATTATAACTATCATTTTGATAGTGGTGACTCAATGTCAATAGTTGCAATAATAGCCAGTCCAAGAAAGAAAGGAAATACGAGTACGATCGTAGAAGCAATGGTAGAAGGAGCGAAGAAGAACGGCAAGGATGTTAAGACCTATTATCTCAACTCTCTTTCCAACGCGAAAGGCTGCCAGGCATGCATGGGGTGCAAATCATCCGGTGCATGCGTTTTGAAAGATGACCACGCCGATATACTGAAGGCCATAAGAGATGCCGAAGGAGTGATATTGTCCACGCCCATATACTTCGGGGATGCCAACGGACAGTTCAGGCTCCTTCAGGACAGGTTCTACAGCTTCCTCAATGCAGATTTCTCTTCCAACATCGCCCCAGGAAAGAAACTTGCAGTCGTTGTAAGTTGCGGCGGGGGTGCCGACGGCGCCAAAGCGACGGCCGATAAGATCGAGGGAGCGGCGGCGGGAATGTTCAAATTTATCCCTATAGGGAAAATAGTATTCACAGGCGCGAATCCTCCTGACACAGCATCAAAGAACAGCGCGATCCTTGAAGAGGCTAAAGCCATCGGGAAGAAATTCTGATCCAAACCGCCCCGCCGAACGGCGGGGTTTCTTCCACTTTCGGTTTCCTATTTGTACCAAAAATGAACTCAGAAGGACCGATGCGGAATTTAGATGGAACGGGCATTTCTTTATGTCTGGATATCTTTACCACGCTTGTCCCCCAGTGGTTGTCTGTTGGTGCATATAACATAGGAGGGTCGCTGTTTTTAATGGACCAGTTTCGGGGACCTCCCCAATGAAGGTTTAAACCGCGTGACTATGTTTGCGTTCCTGATAGTTTTGGAGAGGAATTATAATTGACATCAGAGATACTCTTAATGAATGCTAAGTGTGTTGTTTTGGCAGCGGATAGTGCCGCTACTGTAGGTAATAAGATATACAGGACAGATAAAATATTCAAGCTGTCCAGGAAACAACCAATTGCTTTAATGTTCTATGGGAATGCAAACATTTCTGGAATTCCTTTGGAATTGTTGGTTAATGAATACCGATCCAGAGTAGGAGATCGAATCTTCAACACTGTTGAGGAGTGTGTAAAGGATTTCATTGATTTTATAGAGAAGGGAGGGGCGGAGAGTTTTACAGATAATCCGATCATAACAGAAGATCACATCACTCAACAGGTACTGTCTTTAATCTATCGCTATTGGAATGAGCTAACAAATGAAGTTTTTCGCGAACTGGTTGGTAAAATGCTAGGTGAATCTTATGAAACAGATAAAAATTTAAATGAAGTTTTCAAAAGCGTGAAGGGGGACTTTGAAGTACATCTTGAAAATAAACTGGCTGTCTTTAAAGATTGTGTAGATCAATCAAAGGTTTCAGTCATTGCTCAGAAAATCGAAAAGGCCATAGATAAATCTTTTTTAGAAGAGATGAGTGAGATTGATTCTCGTTTCGAGTTCATTGAATACGAGGACGTGATAGTAGAGCTTATTGCAAATATGTTGGTTTCAGGCAAGGGCCTTGATTATACAGGAATCGTTGTTGCAGGATATGGTTCAAATGAATACACTCCCAGATTTTACGAGTATGCAGTATATGGATTGTTTTATGATGGACTGATTTATTCAGAAACTTACAAAGCCAAGATTGATCACAAGAACCCCTCGCTGATAGAAACATTTGCTCAGGATGATGCTGTACGAACGTATCTTTATGGAATAGATGATGGGTTGATTGAAAAAATTATTGGCGATATGAAAGAAATATTATATCGATCAACGGAGGAAGTAGTCGGATTAGCCGATGCGACAAAATATTCAAACCCTTTGAGAGTTCTAAACGATGGGCTCATCGAGCAGTTTGAAAAAGATCTACACAATTACACATATTCCGCCTACAAGCTTCCGACCGAATCGGCCGTAGAATTTTTGTCAAAAGATGAAATGATACTGATGGCAGAATCGATGATTAACATCATGTCTTTAAAGAAAAGAGTGTCTGATGAAGAAGAAACAGTCGGAGGTCCTGTTGACGTTGCAGTTATTTCAAGAAATGAAGGTTTGGTTTGGATTAAGAGGAAACATTATTTCAACATGGAACTTAATCCACACTACAAGGGGTGTAAGCGTGACAGTTGAGGGAATAGGAAGACCGGAAAGGCCAGGGTGGAAAAAGAGAAGAGAAAGCAGAGGTTCAATCTTTGTCCATAAAGAAAAAGCATTCGCCGAATATAATAAAGGAATTCAGGAACTCATTTCAAAAGAAGCCGTCAACGACGATTCACATTGATTGGAGATCAATTTGAACACACATCACGCAACAAATACTTGCTAGTTCGAACATAGTGTAAAACACCTTCTGCCATAATTTCAATAAGAATGTGTTTATTGCGGATTCGACATCCTCGTGAATATTTTATTGAATGCTGAGCGCGATCCCTGAGGCCGTATTTCATGAGGGCTCCGCCACCGATCAAAAAAGCATCAACATTCTTTTTCAGGGATCCGTCGAGTTCTGTAAATAAGGATGCTATGTCTGAAAAGTCACTGATCACAGTTCCACTCCATATACATCTGCGCGTTCCCGTATCTCCTGCAGGGGCACCCATCCCTTCACACCGGAGCCGGTAAGGACGATATCCATCTCATTCTTCATTTTATGCTTTGTCTCTTTCAATTCGTCCTTGTATTTGGCATAGAATATCAGGGCCATCATCCTCAGCCACCAATCTTCGTTATCCGCTATGACATAGAGGGAATGCAGAAACACGTCTGAAACAGACAGGTCTCGTTTTAGGTTGCAATAATAGATCGTTCTGAGTCTGATTTTTATTCCGAATTCTTCATATCGGGAGAAAGCGGTCCTTGTTAGGTCAGCGGCGGAGTCGTTCGAGAATACAATGAGGTCTTTTGACACATGATACACTCTTGACCCGCGTATCGCACGATGGTCGTTGTTCTTAAGGTACAATGAATATGATACTGCAAACTCCGCCAGGTCCGGCCAAACCTCCCGGTTAAGAGAATATTCCCCATTCTCCCTGATGACCATGCTCCGGGACTCCATTTTCTTTATCTTTCTGGATACGGTGGTCCGGTTCACACCTATGCGCTCCGTTAATTCATTTATAGACATGGGGACGATCGCGAGTTCTGCGGTGATCTCTGTTCCGCCGTTGGAGAGCGCTTCATACGATCCGTGAAGTCTGCGCAGGACGTTCAAAAGCAGAATTATATGGGTTTTATCCTCAATGATCACCCTCCCCTCTTCCAAACGCAGGATCTCCTTCTTCCGAAGGGATTTTAGCACCTTGTAGATCTGTGCCTTTGTTCTGTTCTCAGTCTCTGTCAATAAAAAAGGTGTATTGCTGCCTTTACCGACCTCTGATAGCATTTTAAGTTCAGAGTTGGAGAACATGAGCAAATAAGGATACTTTTATATAAATAAGTATCGCTTTTTGCACATAATACAAATGTCCCTCCAATTACATGTCTTTTTTATTGATCAAAGGAAGCATCGAATTTTGCTTTTCCCGCGGAAAGCTTTAAATTGAATAATCATATTACTATGATTGTCATAGTAGTATGTGAAACAATATACTAACTAAGTCAGAGGTGAGATGAATGGAAGCAAGAACGTCCGCCGATCTGCTCAGAGGGCACACAGACACGGTTGTCCTAAGCATACTGCTGAAAGGCGACAACTATGGCTATGAGATCCATAAAAGCATAACCGACAGACTCGGCGGCGAATATGAGATGAAAGAGGCCACGATGTATTCCAGCTATAAACGGCTTGAATCGGACGGCTACATAACATCGTACTGGGGCGACGAAACACTCGGGGGCCGTCGCAAGTATTACCGCATCACAGACAGCGGCAGGGAACTTTTCCGGCAGAACAAAGCCGACTGGGTAAAGACGCAGGCGATACTCAACAAACTATTGGAGGAGGAATAAACATGAGAGAGAAAGTATACGTTGACCGTCTGTTTGCGGGTTACGAAGATACTCCCGAGATAAGAGATTTCAAAGAGGAGATCGCAGGGAACCTCAAAGGGCGCGTCAAAGACCTCATGTCGAAAGGACTCGGCGAAGATGAGGCTTTTGACAAGGCTACAGCAGAACTCGGGGACATCACGGCCATCGCAGATAATCTGGGAAAGAAAAAGCGCAACGAAGCTATCGGCCAAATGTATATGAATGCCAAAGTGCCGATCACGAAAAGGACGGCTCTGGGACTGACGCTTGCCACAGGGCTGCTCCTTGTCGGCGCGGCAATGTTCATCATAAACTACTTCAGCGATGAGAGCAAGATCCGGTTCTATTATCTGGGGGTCCTTCTGATATCGGACGCCTTAGGGCTGTATGTCTATTCCGGCCTTACACAGGAGTCGGCCTACCGCTTTGCCATGAAGAACAAGCGTGCGCTGATGTACGGGGTCATAGTATTCGTGGGCGTTCTGGGAGAAGGGCTTGCCACAGTGCTGTTCTTCTTCGATGATGCGGAACTGGCCATCGCTCTGGGAATAGAGTTCGCGCTGGTGGTCCCGGCGGTCTGCGCTTTGGTCTTCCTCGTTGCGACCGGAAGCAACCGCGATAAGCCGTGGGTCAAGGCCCGCAAGGAAGAATACACGAATCCGCAGTCTGGCATCATATTGGGGATCGGGATCGGCCGCGGCGCCAATATCGAAGGATCTCTGAATTCGGAGCTGAGCATGGTCGACCCGGTCAGAGCAGCAAGGTTTGGAGTGATAAGCGGCGGACTATGGATATTGGCAACGGCGTTGTTCATCCTGATCGGCCTTTCCTATGATTGGTGGTACGCATTGCTGGTGTTCCTCTTCGCTGCGGCGGTCCAGGTCATGATGACATCGACAATATTCAGAAGGGGAGCC
>JAIRQG010000082.1 GCA_031256615.1 Candidatus Methanoplasma sp.
ATGAGCGCTTTCTGAGCAACAATCTCTGACATTTGATTCACCTTACCGGTTTCTCGGTCCTTCCCCTGACCATTTCGTTGAGAGAGACATTGTTGACCTTGATGACCTTGTAACGGACACCGGGGATGTCACCGTATGAACGTCCCATCCTTCCGCCGATACCCTCCACCAGCACCTCGTCGTGCTCGTCGATGAAGTTAATGGCGCCGTCGCCCACTGCGAACGCAGTGATCTGGCGGCCGTTCTTTATCAACTGAACCTTTACGCACTTACGGATGGCGGAGTTGGGCTGTTTCGCTTCCACTCCTACCTTCTCCAGCACTATGCCGCGTGCCTGTGCCGCTCCCTCCAGAGGGTCGGATTTCTCCCTAAGTTTCAGTACTCTCTTTTTGTATCCACGGTCCAGCCAGCGGAATTTCTGTCTGTCCTCTTTCATTTTCCTTGCGGTGTATAGACCTCTACCCAAACGTTTCACCTCATTCCGAAGTATTTTTTGCGATTATTGTTATCGTATTTAAAGCTCATGCACGGATGCAGAGCTTTCCTTGAGTTTGGCTAACTCGATTAGATATATAATATCTTTTACAAAGAAAAACGTATAGTAAACTGTAACTATAGAAGAGAGTTCTTGAAAGCGGCGGTCCCGCGTCCGGACGAACTTCCGATCCGCGGGTTCCTCATTTCTCTTCAGCGGTTCGGATGCGGAACGGTGCACAGGTTTCTCCGGACCCGCTGCCTTTCATCGACAGGATCGGCCGGTCTCCGCCTCTTTTCTGAGGCTTGTGCGTTCAAACGGCCGAGCGCCGAAAGCGTAATGCCCGCTCTTCTTTGATACCGCTTAAAAGTGTCGAACGCCGCACTTTTTCTTCGGCGAGAAGCATCAACTGACATACCTTTATAAATAAGATGTGAATAAGCACGGATAAGGGTGAAGCAGATGGCAGATGACGATTATATGGCTTTGCTGAACAGGGCAAAGGAGGTCCTTCCTGAGACAATAGAGAACCACGAGAGGTTCGAGCTTCCGGAACTGGACATACTGCAGGAAGGGAAGACGACGGTCTTCAGGAACTTCATTGACGTGACCGACAAACTCAGAAGGGACCCGCAGCATCTTTTGCAGTTCCTTCTCAGAGAGCTCGGCACCCCCGGCAACGTAGAAGGGCGCAGAGCGGTCTTCAAAGCAAAGATCTCCACCTCTTCCATCAACGAGAAGATATCCGTGTACACCGAAACATACGTCATCTGTTCGGAATGCGGACTCCCCGACACAAAGATGGTGAAGGAAGACCGCACCCTCATTTTGGAATGCGAGGCATGCGGCGCGAGAAGGTCCATCAACGTCAGGAAAGCATCCAAATCCGACGCCCAGAATGTTCTCAGGGTGGGAGATACGGTCGATATCCTTATTTCAGAAGTTGGGAAGAAAGGGGACGGCGTGGGCAAGCATTTGGATTATGCTGTGGTGGTGCCCGGCAGCACAAAGGGCAACACTGTGCACATCAAGATCACCAATATTTCCGGGAAGACGGCTTTCGGAATGATAACGGTCGAACGTTCTGACAAATGATCGGATGTTGGCATGAGATACTTCGTTGAATCTTACGGCTGCACTATGAATTACGGAGAGGGCGGTCAGCTCTCTGAGAAGATGCGCGAGCTCGGGCATGAGGAAGCATCCTCTACCGAATCCGCCGATATTGTCATACTCAACACATGCACGGTGGCGGACACCACCGAGAAGAAGATGATCCGCCGCATGTCCGATCTCCGGAAGGCGGGGAAAGAGGTTATCGTCACGGGCTGCATGGCAAAGGTCCAGGCGAACCGAGTGGCGATCCGGCTGCCGGATTCTCTGATCATCCCTCCCGACCGTTACTCGGAGTTCTCATCCGAGGTCTCCGGAAGATACGGCGCAGGCCGCTCCCGTTCGGAGGGGGACCGTTCCAACATACTCCCGATAGCCCAGGGATGTCTGGGAGATTGCTCATACTGCATAACGAAGTTCGCAAGGGGCAGGCTGTCAAGCTACGACCCGGAGGATCTTGTCGAGAGGTTCGATTCGATCGTTGGAAGGGGGGGCAGGGAGATACTGATCACGGCGCAGGACACGGGATGCTACGGGATCGATATCGGCACTGACCTTCCTTCTCTGCTCGGACGCATGCTGGAGAACGGAGAGGACTTCATGATAAGGATCGGAATGATGAACCCCGACAGCCTGATGCCCATAGCGGATGACCTGCTGGATGTCATGAAGGACCCGAGGATCTACAGATTCCTTCACATCCCTGTGCAGAGCGGCAGCGACCGCGTCCTGAAAAAAATGAACAGATCGTATTCCGCAGAAGAGTTCTTCGGCCTTGCGGATAAGGTACGTTCGGTGTATCCCGGCATAAGCCTTTCCACCGACCTGATATCCGGGTTCCCCGGCGAGACTGACGAGGACCACAGGAAAAGCGTCGAGCTTATCGGGAGACTGAGAGCCGATACGGTGAACATAACGAGATTCTCTTCGAGACCGGGGACCGAAGCGGCGTCGATGGAGCCTGTCCACGGGCGCATATCGAAGGACAGATCGGCGGAGCTCACCGAGATGAAGAACAAAGTGGAATACAGGAACAACGCCGAGATAATCGGAAGGATCGAAAAGGCGCTTGTCACAGAGATCGGCAAAGAAGGGACGATGATCGCGAGAACGCAGAACTACCGCCCCGTTGCAGTCGTTTCGGACCTGCCTGTCGGATCCTTCATCAAAGCGGAGATCACAGGGTGCGAGCCCACATATCTCATCGGAAGAATTGTGGACAGCTGACGCTGGTATTCGGAACGAACATTAAATAATTGAATTAATTTAGTGAGGACTGCAGTCCCGTAGTGTAGTGGTCAATCATGCAGGCCTTTGGAGCCCGCGACGGTGGTTCGAATCCGCCCGGGACTACCTTCATTCACTCTCTGTTTCGTTTTCCGTTGAATCCTTATCCATTTTCTTGGCCTTGAAGTCCACTTCGTATTCCGCATCGGGGCATTTTGACGTGAGTACGCTCAGAGCATCGAGTTTATCCCTCGGCGATATCGAGACCTTTCCGTCCTCGCCGAAGAATATGCCTATCCTGTCCGCCGAAAGGACAAGCATCCCTTCGCCTGCGGCGCCCTTGTCAGTATTGACTATCTTTGTTATCGATCCGTAGAGTATCTCGTGTTTTTTGAACGCACCCTGAACCGTGATCTTCTCGTCATCCATGGTGTACATCGTCTTTGCCACCACGAGCAGGGAGACCAGCACCATCAGGAGAAGGATCAGGATTATCGGGATCAGCACCCCCGCGGGGGACAACCCTAAGAACGTCAGTATCGCAAGTATAGGCGCCAACACCAGGACCAAGATGATGTGTACCCAGAAAAGCTGCCCTATGTTCGGTTTGTAAACTTTTTCCATGCCTTACCTGAAATGGCTGCTGGAATATATCCTGTTCTGTCGGACCCTTCCTTTTCCTCTGCCGCCGAGGCGGGAAAGACAGGCATTCGGTCACAATTTGCAGCAGTCGCAGTCCTGCAGCAGACATGTCTCGTTGGAGATCTTCCATTTCAGCGCCCAGTACTTCATGCGCCTGACGATCTCCACCAGTTCTATCCCCGCATCCGTCAGCCTGTACTCGCTCTTTATCGGGAATGAGGATGCGTCGACCCTCCTCGATACCAGTCCTTCCGACTCCAGGTCCTTCAGCCTCTCCGACAGCACCTTCGGTGTGATATCTTTCATGGAATCCCGTATCTGCGAGAATCTCTTCCATTCCATCTCCCCCTTCCGCAGCTCCAGCAGTATCAGGATGGTCCATTTCTTTGCCAGATAGTCCATGGTTCTGTATAGTGTGCAATCATGATCCATAGTATACTTTTAGAAACTCTCCGATATTAATAGATTAGTATTCTTTACATACCTACTATTAAAAATAAACATGGGCGGTAGACATGAAGTGCAGACAGTGCGAGGAAACAATAAGGGGCTCCGGATGCACCAGGAACGGAATTTGCGGCAAGAACTCCGATACTGCGGAGATGCAGGACCTCCTCATATATTCTTTGGAGGGGCTTGCGATCGCGACAAAGAAAGCAAAAGATGACGGGAAGTGCGTGGAAAAACAGATAGATCATATCTCGGAAGGTCTGTTCGCGACGCTCACCAACGTCAATTTCGATACCAGTTATTTCACTCGGATGATAGACCGTTCCGAATGGCTCATAGGCGACCTGGACGGATGGTTCAAAAGGAGCAAGTACGGCATCGACTGCGCTGACAACAACTATTTTGAAAAGAATGAGAAAGCGAAGACCGTCGGCATAGAGACACTTTCGCATAACGAGGACCTCCGCTCTCTGAAAGAACTGCTTCTTTACGGGTTGAAGGGGCTGGGAGCCTACTATTACCACGCGAACGCACTTGGGTACAGGAGCAGGGACGTAGAGAATTTCATGGTCAGCGGCCTCATCGCC
>JAIRQG010000061.1 GCA_031256615.1 Candidatus Methanoplasma sp.
CGTGCAGATATCCGTTTCCCGCCGCAGAGGCGTCATCAGCGTTCGGATACGCGTGGATGAGCTGATCCTCAGATCAGTTTCGATTACCCGTAATCCGGCACCTTATGGCACCGCGTTAAGGGTCCGGCCCTTTCGGGGCCGTCATCCTCCTATAATGCAGATATTTTAGGCGGAAAAAGTTATCCCGTGCTGTTTCCAGTCGCGAAAACATCTGTCGAATCTGATCACTTGAGGAACTCTTCGGCTCGGGCATATACTGCCGGGCGCAAAGACGTGCTGCTCTCGTTCACGAACTTGAACATAACATCCGCCTCAGACAGGAACCGTTCAATCGATCTCGGGTCCTTCGATATTATCCCTGCAGCCAGTCCGCACTCGGTCTCTTCGAGCTCTTCTAACGCCGAATCGATATTCTGAACGGTCTTTATGAAAAGGATCGGTAACCCCAAATCCATATACAGAAGATCATTGTCTTCGCTGAGTCCCGTTATTATCGCCGGCGTGAAGAAAGAGCCGTTCCGAGTGAACTCGCCCTCGACTTTCTTTGCCCCGTACAATATGTTGCCTCTGAGTCCTTCCATCGTTTTGACGAACTTTTTTGCATTGGTCTCCAACATAAGAGGACCGGCGAATACGTCCGTATCTGCGGGGTCGCCTATCTTCAATTCCTTTACCTTTTCCAGAAGCGCATTCACCAGCTTGTTGCTGTCCTCCGCTGTCACAATGAGCTTCGAAGTTGAGAACAGTCTTTGCCCGCTGTAACTGAACGCTGATTCCAATATGCTCAAGGCGGCGGTATTCACGTCGCCCGGCCTGTGTACAATGATAGGATTCATTCCTTTAAGTTCGTTCAGGACCTTCAGCTCATCGTCCACCTGGAGGAATATCATCTCCTCCAAGTACTCCGCAGAGCCGGATATCACTATCCCTTCCAGCCTGGGGTCGTTGGCCAGCTGTTCATACGCCTTATCTTTTCTGTCAACGATGATGTTCATCACGCCCGGCGGAAGCCCGGCGCTTTCCATCATCTCGTATACCATGTATACTGGTACAGGACAGTGCCTCGGCGGCATCACTACAGCGGTGTTGCCCGCGATCATCGCCGCTATCGCGTGGCACATAGGTGACGCAAGCGGCGAGTTGTAAGATGTTATTATGCCCCAGACCCCCGTCTTTCCTTTACGGACATTCTTTGATTTCGCACATTCCGCCGATATCACTTCGATCAGCCTGTCGACCTCCGCTACCGATTCCCGTCTTGTCATCCCTGAACTGAGAAGGACCGTGGCGGCCAGCCTGTATCTTTGCGCTTTTATCTTTTCCAGCAGACCCTCGAAGAAGACTGTTCTCTCCTGCAGAGTTTTGCCTGACCAGGCTGAATGGGCCTTCATAGCGACATCGACCGCTCTGTCCGTGGTCCCGTCCTCCGGCTCCTGAAATGTCCCGAAAGAGATGGTGCTGTCGATGGGGCTGTTCACGACGAACTCGATACCGGACGCTACTTTCATTCCTCCGATATAGGAGGGATAATCCTTCTTTTTCAGCTGAAGGACTGCCTGGAAAGCAGTCTCGAACTTCTCATCATCATACGAAGAGTGGTTTTCCGAATTCATCATACCACAAAAACATGCTATTGATATGTTAATCTTACGCAGTTCTGGCCTTTCGGCAGGATCTGAACGCCTTTCTCAGATGTTCATCAGGCGTTTTTTGACCGCTTCGAATTCTTCCCGTGTTATTATGCCGTCATCCAGCAGTTCCTTGTATTGCCTGATCTCCTCTGCGGGAGACGGCGGTTTCGCGACGGCATCGCCTGGACGCGAGAAATCGCAAGATATCCTGACATCCTCTTTTTTGACCTTACCCGTGATAACATCCTTTATCTGAGTAGGAGTGAGAAATTGATAATTGGGGATCGAGTTCAGTTTTTTGTTGCATGTGAGACAGACTTCTCCGTACAGCAGCTTTACTCCGTACGCTCCGATTACGCCGCCCATTGCTTTACCACAGCCAATACATGTCTTTCCCATTGCGTTTATGTATTCCTTTCCTCATATTTTATATTGAGTCTGTTTTATGTTTCTTTAATATCATTTCTGGCAGTATGGCCAGTGAGTTCTGATAAAAGAAAAAGTAATTCCGCCTTTATCCGGCCGAAAAAAAAGAAAATGCGACTTTTTACAAGAAAACAACAGTCTGATTTATGATCATACCCTGTCCGAAAAGGCGTTTTGGCCGGGGCTCCGCCCCGGCGTTTGGGATCAGATTTCCTCTTCTCCAGATGCTTTCTTCCAGCCGTAGAGTCCGATGAAGACCGCAGCGGCAATCGCCGCACCGATCAGCGGAGCGACTATGAATATCCACAGATCCGGCAATGACGAGCTTACATCAGAGAATATGGCAGGACCTATGCTCCTTGCCGGGTTGACCGATGTTCCCGTAAGGGGTATTCCGACAATGTGCACAAAGGTCAGCGTGAGACCGATCACAATGCCTGCGATACCTCCCTTCGTCTTGTCAGAGGTTACACCGAGTATGACGAGCACAAAGATGAACGTCAGGATTATCTCAACGAGTACCGCAGCTGCAACACTGCCTCCTACTCCTCCTAATCCGTTGGATCCGAGTCCGCCGCCTGTCAGGTCCGTCAAACCGGCGATGTCAACGAGTCCCCAGAGCAGCGCGGCACCTATGACCGCACCGATTATCTGGAAGACCACATAGCAGATGAAATCTACTGTTCCTATCTTCTTTGTAATGAATGCCCCCAGAGATACTGCGGGGTTAATGTGACAGCCCGATATGGGCCCGATGATGTACGCCATTGCAACAATCGAAAGACCAAATGCCAATGCAACAGCGAGATGCCCCCCGGAGGTGTCGCAGCCGAGGAATACCGCAGCGCCGCACCCCATGAAGACCAACACCATGGTCCCCACTAATTCTGCAAAATATTTTCTTATTCTGTTTATTTCCATGTTATCCCGTCCATTCTGCAGTGTAAACCATGGAGCGATGCGCCACATTTTCTGCCGGTTTGCCGCCTCTGTTTTTGCATTCGCAGAATATCAGGGGGAGGACCTGATGCAGAGTATTTATAGTTTGACTCCAAAAAATGTAAAAAAAATATAGACCCAGATTCTCATTTAGGCCTTTGGTGTGCGGTAATATGCGAGATGTTATACATTGCCTGTGTAACTTCTTATGGTCCAGTGTTTCAAGGCGAATGTGCTAAAACGGTCCGTGTTCTTCCTCATTTCTTTGAGCCTTCGGAGCATGTTCCGAAGGACAATTCTTCTGATTGATGATCCCTCCTCCGCCCTTGCGGAAACGGATGATCGGGTTTTATGCACGTATCTCTGGCAGGATGGTCATATCGAAGAGGGCGGCCTATTCTCAACGGTTAAATACCCCAAGCATAATAGACGGAGACACGGGCCTGTGGTCTAGGGGTTATGACGTCGCCTTCACACGGCGAAGGTCGCCGGTTCAAATCCGGCCGGGCCCACCATGTTTTGATTTTATTCGCTGTGACCGCTGAGGATGTCGCCTCGTTTACAAACAGCGAGTAAGAAGCCGGCAGTGAAAAATGCCGCTTTCCCGTGAGCATGAAATGCATCATGCCGAGAAAAATGATTATTTGCTTTGGTGCTATCGCCACCACATGAAGTACGAATGCAAAAAACATGAAAGAGAATACTACAGCGCAAAGGAATCCCCATCCATGCTGACAGTCCCCGGTCAGAACTTTGTCATGATCAGCGGAAAGGGGGACCCTTCCGGTAAAGAATTCTCCGAAAAGGTCGGCATTCTCTACTCTCTGGCATATCCGATAAAGATGAATTACAAATCAACGGCAAAAAACGCCGACGGCATTGAATATGATGACTATGCAGTCTTCCCCCTTGAAGGGGTTTGGACCGCACCAAACGCCGGCGACAGAGACGAGTACGCTTATACCTTAATGATAAGACAGCCGGATTTCATCACAAAGGAGATGTACGAGGCGGCGCTCGCTTCTGCGCGTAAGAAGAATCCTCATCCCCTTCTGCAGGATGTGGCTTTTGGAAGATCAGAGGATGGTCTTTGCATCCAGGCACTGCATATAGGTCCTTTCAGCAATGAGGCGGAGACCTTCGCAAAGATGGACTTGCTGGCTGAGAAGAACGGGCTTGAACGCATGAATCGGTTTCACAGAGAGATATACCTCTCAGACCCACGGAGGGTCGCGCCTGAAAACTACAAAACGATCCTGAGATATCAGGTTCGACATAAATGACCGCCAAACCCGTAGTTTGTGTGTAGACTTTTTTGAAGTAAGTGGGCCCAGCCGGGATTGAACCGGCGATCTCCGCCTTGTAAGGGCGACGTCATAACCACTAGACCATAGGCCCGGTGCGCCACCATCACCGAAGAATTATTAAAAACTGTCCATCGAAAAAATGAAATATCCAAATTGAAAAGAAATGAGGAGGAAAAAGAATGCATTTAAGCATAGATGAATATAAAATGAAACTTCCATGTGGATGCGTGGATCTCTCTGCTGAAGAGGCGGAATACGATGGCGGGTTTCTGCGGATACCTATTCGTGCAGCAAAATCTGCTGCCTGTACCGTAATTGAAATGGGCATAACCATTGCAAACAAAGCAGGGCTGGTATCAAATGATATTGCCCTTGCAGTCAAGGTCGGCGCAGCCACTATTTGTACAGTCACCGGTGTCGCCAGTGGAGCAGGTCTGCTTTTGACAGCGACCGCGGCGACATCAACCGCAAAATTGGCAATGGCGACATCGGGTCTCACGCTTGAACCAGGGTTGAACATAGCCACATCTGGCATCTTAGGTTATAAACAATTTTCTATTTTTATTGTGATAGTATGGGGCAAAATAAAAAAGCATGGGCGATAACTTTACTTGTATTTTTTGCGCTGTTTATAGGCGGCTTATACATCAAGGATATATTTTTCGTAATATCATCTTTAACACTACTCTTTGTGCTATCTTCATATCTATTAACAAACAATTCTGATAAAAATATCAAGAAAACTAGATCAACTGCGGCGTTTTGTTCGATATATGTGCCTGGAGCAGCACATTTGTACTTGCGTCAATACAGAACAAGCGTGCTGTTTTTTATGGGATATTTATTGGCAGTAGGGAACATCTTGTTGCTATACAAATACCAGTCAGAATCAGAAGTATATTTGATTATTGCCTCGTTTGCATCCACAATTTTGAGTATGTATTTTCTCTCAATAGTTGACACGGAAGTTGTATGCAATAAACTCAATATGCCTTACTCTGGAGACTCGTTTGAACTGAAGATAAAAAAATACTCTTTGGCTTATGTAGCTTCCATATTAATTCCATTTATTCTTGTGTTAATTGTGTTTGCCGGCATTACTTTGTCAGGTGCCGAGTCAAGCGTAGATCTGAAATTATTAGTAATGGGGTCGTGGACGGCTGTATTATTCTTTTGTATACTGATAAAAATAAAGAAAGACAAAAGATGAGCATTCGGTCAATGGAGATATAAGAAGAACCCTTTTGGGCCAACATTCAATTGGGTTCTGAGGGTCGAGGGTTTCTTGTACGTTTTTTGGTTGAAAAGTGCGGTGCAAACGCGGAATAAGTGTATCAGAATATGCCCAAATTCTGCGCATATAACTAACTCTTCGCTTGTGTATACATGAGCACGCACACGCTGGGATCACAACGGTACGTCGAAGATCATCTGATTCATCCTCATATCATTCGGCACGTGGACCCTGAAGAGCCTGAACATTTCCCTCCCTTCTTGTTGATCTCTGCGGAATACTTCTTCGTGTCAAAGCACTGGGATACGGGGGCTTGCCATCAACCCCGCTGTCCAATTCTCCTTAGCCAATAAATGCCTTGAATCCTAAGGTTTCCCCAAAATGCTGGGGCGGTATGACAAAGCGCACTTGAGACTGCTGAACCGCTGTATGCCGTTAGGTATGTACGGTGGTGTGAGAGGACGGCAGGCGAAATAATCGCCCGCCCCTCGATTTATTAAAAGTTTTAGAACGAGGAAAAGATCTTCCGATGTGAAACGGAAGAGGCAGAGTAAAGATTTTTGAATCGTTCCTCACTGGATTTTATGAGAGCGACATGAGAAATCGGTTGTTTTCCTACTCTATCCGATTATTCCAGCAGCAGTAAATATGATTATATACTCAGGACCGCCTGCTATTTGCCTGGTCTCTGAGTAATGAAAAATCATTAAGGGTTCCATTCAGAGTGCTGAAAGAAATACAGAGTAGGCAGTCTGACATGAACTTGCGAGATTGTAAGTGTGGTAAAATGAGGAAAGAAAATAGAGGACGCTTGAACATTATCATGTTGCTAATTGTTGCTGTGCTGATGCTTGCATTAGTTATTCAGATATATTTGGATGGTTGGAATATACTGATGGGATTTGCATTAGCGATGTGTGCGGCCGCGTTCGTCATCTGCTCAATAGCTGTTCTGTCTTATCAAGGAACCTCGTGAACGCCAAGTGATGCAAAGACCTCGGCAATTTAATTCCTGCCGTGTATGCGACGGTGGGGATCTGAAGATCTATGCCGTGGTGCGGGCGTTTGCTGTTGTAGAAGTCCATGTACTAAAGAACGGTTTTCTGTATTCTTCGGCGGAACTTCCTTTCGGAGGAAGCTCCGCCTCCTCCAGAACGTCGTCTGTCGTGCAGGATGTTCTGACATCGGCCGAGACACCATTTATGGATGAATCCGGCGCTCATCCTGATGTGTCTGGCTATCCACCTTAACGATCGGCCTTCGGCCCTGTGTTCCGCCGCAAGGCATCTGTTCTTTTGGAAGTGTTGCTCCCGTCTTTTTTCCGGAGGTCATCCTTATGCTTTTCTATATCTTTGCATTATTCTTTCTGGGACCTTTTCTCATAGTTTTGACCAACTGACGATAAAAGGTTCCACTTCTTATCACCGAACACTTACGCCGTTTCGAAAGTTTGCGGTTGCCTGCGTAAGTGTTCACGATGTTCATTGATTTGATGATCGAAAAAATGAAATGAAAAAGGTTTCTGGCAATCTTTCGATCACCAGGGGCGTCTTCCGCTGTTCCTCAGGGAATCATTGTATTTGTTCGCCTGTTTGTATGCATCGAATATGTTCCAGGCCCACAGAACAGCCAGCAGGACGAAGACCATGAATCCTCCGCCCACCGCACCGCCGAGACCGCCGAACAACAGTCCGGCGAAAGCTACGAATGCGCTGGAGATGACCACCATCAGATGGATCAGCATCAGTGCAAGTCCGCGCCCTATCCTGCCTACGTATATCTGTCCGAGGCCTGCCCACAGAATCGAGAGCAGAGCCGCGATGCCCGTGCTTTTTTCGTTCGCATAAACCACATGAGTGTGGTTTCCCATCCCATTTCCGCCCATTTTATTCCCGCACTTGTTACAGAACACTTGGTGTTCTCCTGCTTGATTTCCGCAACTGTTGCAATACATTTTTCTCTTCTCCGTAAGAGTTTAGCTGTCGATTCACTGCAGCATTCTTAAAGAGACAATGCTAACTGTAGCAACGTAGTCCGTCTGCCTTGGGAATTGGTCATGAAAAGATCATCTGTGGGACCCGGCGCGTGTTCTGCAGTAAACGCAGATGACCAAAAGCAACTGTGACAGAGCGCCTGACCGGCGACAATGAGCGGTATACTCATCCTTCCCTGCGCACGTGTTTAGGAAAAAGATATAACCATTCCTGATTATGTGCGATAGAGCGATTGTAGTCCAGCGGTTAGGACGGGAGCTTCCCAAGCTTCTGACCCGGGTTCGAATCCCGGCAATCGCACCTCCAGATTTACAGATTGCATATTTGCATCCTGCGACACGTCGGTGAAAACATGCTTGAGATAGACAGTTCCAGAGGAGAAGGTGGCGGACAGATGGTCAGAACATCTGTAGCATTGTCTGCGATCACAGGCATCCCGACCAAACTTACCCGCATCAGGGAGACGAGACCCACGAACGGCCTGTCAAAACAGCACACAACGGCGATAAAAGCAGTGGCCGACATGACCGGTTCAAAGGCCGAAGGCAACACAGTGGGGTCAAGCGAACTCACATTCTATCCGGGGAACGAAGAGCATTCCTTCCCTCCGTTGGACATCGGGTCCGCGGGCAGCATCAGCTTGGTGCTTCAGGCGGTCCTTCTCGCGGCCAGAAAGAACAAAAAGAAATTAACAATAGATATAACAGGCGGGACGAACGTGATGTGGGCGCCGCCTCTGGATTCTTATGAGCTTGTTCTTTTTCCCCTCATGAAAAGAATGGGGATAAATGCACATCTCAACATCATCGAGAGGGGATTCTATCCCATCGGCGGAGGGCATGTGAAGGTCACGCTTGACCCGATCGGGAAGATCGCTCCGCTCGAGGTCAACGCTCTGGGCAGTTTGAAGTACATAAAAGTAAGATGTTTCATACAGCATTTGTCGGAAAGGATCGCTAAAGAGATGGTGGACGCCTGCGTCAGGACCATCGGGGACGAGTATGAGATAGAAATTGAGGTCCAGAACTGCACTGGAAACTCCAGGGGTGCAGGGCTTGTCCTTGTCGCAAACTACGAGAACGGCAAGCTTTCCAGCAATGTCCTTACATCAAGAGGCCATTCCACCGAACAATCCGGGGTCGATGCCGCAAAGGACCTTCTTCAGGAAATGAACGCTGGTTCCACAATGGATGTGCATACTGCGGACCAGCTCCTGCCCTATATGGCAATGGCCGATGGCAAAAGCAGCTTCGTGGTGTCAAGAATAAGCAAGCACCTCCTGAGCCAGATGGATACCCTTGAGTCTTTCCTCAATGTCAGGTTCGGTGTTGAGAGAAAAAGCGACGGGTATCATTTCTCCGTATCGTCCGAGGGGTATCCGTGAGACCGTTCGTTCATGTGAACTGCGCCATGTCCGCTGACGGGAAGATCGCCGGCATCGAAAGGAAACAGGTCCGGATATCATCGGATGAGGACAAGAACCGGGTAAAGGAACTCAGGAAGAAATACGATGCTATCCTTGTCGGGGTCGGCACGGTCCTTGCCGATGACCCCCACCTTACCGTCAAAGAACTGGATTACGACACCAATCCGATAAGGATAGTGATAGATCCGCACGGGAGGACCCCGGATAACGCGCTGGTGCTTGATGAGAAGGCGCCGACCGTCATGATCACATCGTCCGATTGCGAAAAAGAGTGGGACTGCGAAGAGACCATACATTTTGAGGGCGAACTCTGCCTTTCGGAGATGCTTGAAACGCTTGCCGAAGAGATCGGTATCGAAAGCATCCTCGTCGAAGGCGGCGGAGAGACGATCGCCCACTTCTTCAGAGAAGGCCTTGTGGACAGATACACCGTGTTCGTCGGCGGGCTGATCATCGGCGGACGGGCTGCCCCGACACCTGCCGGCGGAGACGGCTGGGCTGCGGAGAACGGGATCAAGCTTGTTCTCAAAGACAGCATGGTCATGGGAAATGGGGTCGTTCTCACCTTTGAACCGGAAAAAAGATGAATTTCACGCCAATGGCTTTATAATCATAACAGATTGACAGAAAGGGGAGTACTGCTTTTGAAAGTAAGAACAGAAGGCGGGATCAGAGACCTGAGAGCAATATGGTTCAGCAACGGGAAGGTCATGATGATCGACCAGAGGGAACTCCCTCACAGAGTGGTGACTGTCGGCTTTAACAATTATCTCGATGTAGCGGAGGCCATCAGGAACATGACCACCCGAGGTGCGCCGTCGATAGGCGCAGCGGCCGCTTACGGAATGTGTCTTGCGGCGCTTTCAGGCATCGATCTTGATCTGGCATCCAAAAATATCAAAGCGGCAAGACCCACTGCCAATGATCTTTTCTTTGCTGTCGATCATATGCATTCTCTCCTCAAAAAAGGTTCAGACCCGGTCAGAGCGGCGAACGACTATGCTGACATGATCGTCAGAAAATGCACAAAGATCGGCGAGCACGGTTCCAAACTCATCCGGGACGGCATGAATGTAATGACCCATTGTAACGCCGGAGCCCTTGCAACGGTGGACGTAGGTACGGCGCTGGCCCCCATGAGGAAAGCATGGGCGGACGGAAAAAGATTCTTCGTATATGTATCGGAAACAAGGCCCAGACTTCAGGGCATGCAGCTTACCGCGTGGGAACTCGGCCAGGAGGGGATCAGACACGCCATCATCCCAGACGGCGCTTCCGCATATTACATGGAAAAAGGCGTGGACCTGATAATAACGGGCGCTGACCGCATCACGGCCAACGGCGACTTCGCCAACAAGATCGGGACATTCGACAAAGCGATATTGGCGAAACACTTCGGCATACCTTTCTACGTGGCAGCTCCGATCTCCACCTTCGATCTAGATATGAAGATGGGCAGGGCCATTGAGATCGAACAAAGATCGGAGAAAGAGGTCACCGAGGTGCGCGGAATAAGCATAGCACCGGCCGGATCCCCCGCCTTGAATCCTGCGTTCGATGTCACTCCCGCAGAGCTTGTCACCGGTTTCATAACCGAGAAAGGGATATTCGGCCCGAAAGATGTCAAAAAGGTGATGGAAAATGAATGAACAGACCGCGCGCAAAAAGCTGGCAGATGTATGCGGACTTCTTTATGACCGGAACCTCACGGTCTCCGCCGGGGGCAACATGAGCCTGCGCCTTAACGAAAAAGAGTTCATAATAACTCCGTCCGGCAGGAACAAAGGCCTCCTGAAGCCGGATGAGATGGTATTGATGAACATTAACGGGAAAGTCCTTTCCGACGGGAAACCGTCTATCGAGAATAAATTCCACATAGCGCTGTTCAAAGCAAACCCGGACACCGCCTCTGTGATACACTGCCATCCTCTCTATTGCACCGCACTTGCCGTCAGGGGAGAGAAAATAAAGAGTACGCTCACGCCGGAAGGGGTCATCCTCTTGGGAAACGTTCCGATGATCGGATATTTCACGCCTGGCTCTAAAAAACTAACGGACGCCGTCGCAGAACATGCTTCGTGCAAAGCGATGCTTATGGAGAGACACGGCGCAATAACGCAGGGCAGGACCCTGGAAGAAGCGTTCAACCGGATGGAAGAACTGGAGTTCCAGGCGAAATTGCAGATGTTGGCAGGCGATGCGGAAGAACTCCCGTTGTCTGAGATAAAGAAACTTTCAAAGATGTGATCGCATGGCGATACTCGTAACAAAATGGTTCGGGGTCTTCCTCATTGATGAAAAGAGCGGGAAGGTCATCGACAAAAAGCTCATGCCGAAGGATCCGGATCTTATGGCAGAGAAACTTGCGGCTGTACAAAGAGGTTCCATACTTGAAGAGGAGAGAGAACTTGCCGGGAAGATGCCGAAGGTCTCCGTTTCCGCCGCAAGGCAATCCGAGTTAGGAAGACCGATTTTCTACGACTCCTCATTCCTCGATCCGAAGTCGTTCGGGTTCACCGAAGATCTGATGCACAGCGCAATGCTGGGTCTCGGAAGACTGAGGACCTCCGAGCCTGTGCCCCGGGACAGGAACCTGGTCCATGCGATAAGAGGGCTGGACGACCTTATCGAAAGCTCCAATCTTCTTAACGAAAGGCTGCATGAGTGGTATGGGATGCATTTTCCTGAACTGTCCGATATCGCAAAGGATGACAGGTATGCCATGCTCATAGCCGAACACGGCGATCGGGAAAGTATCATCAAAGAGCTCGGCATAGACATCGGTTCCGTCGGCGCAGACCTTGACAGCGGCGATCTGAAGGAAATGATGGGTTTCGCCGATGCCGTTGTCAGGCTGTATGAGAAAAGAGAGAACATGGAACTGTACATCGCCGAGATAGCTTCGGAGACCGCACCGAACATGTGTACGTTGATCGGCGCTCCTCTTTCGGCCCGGCTTATATCCTTAGCCGGAGGGTTGGAAAGATTATCCTCGCTGCCTTCCTCCACTGTGCAGCTGCTCGGCGCTGAGAAAGCAATGTTCCGGCATCTGAGGTCGGGCAAACGCCCCCCGAAACACGGCGTGATCTATCAGCATCCCGAGGTGCACAGGTCGCCTTATTGGCAGAGAGGCAAAATAGCCAGGGCTCTTGCGGGAAAGATACTTATTGCCGCAAAGATCGATGCCAATAAAGGATCATTCAGAGGCGAGATCCTCAAAGAGGAGTTCGAAGCACGCGTCAGAGACATTCAGGAACGCTACCCCGAGGCACCGAAGAAAAAACAGAGCCAGAGCATGCCAAAGAAGAGGCACAATAACAAATCCAGGCGCTGACCCGCAACAAATGCTACATACAAAACATATTTAAATATAGGGGACGGATAAGGAAACAAGATAAAAAATGCCGTCATCATCCGATGAAAAACGGCCAATCCAGCATTTCGGAGGAGAGTTGGATTGCAGACCGGCGGTATAAGGAAGGTTAAAAAATGTGGGAAATGAAAGAGATCAGGGAGCTAAAGGTGGGAAGGTACGTCAACATCGATGAGTCCCCCTGCAAGATCATATCGATCAGCACATCAAAACCCGGAAAACACGGGTCCGCAAAAGCCAGCATCGACGCCGCAGATATCTTTACAGGCGCCAAAAAATCGATCAATGCTCCCGTGAGCACGAAGGTGCAGGTCCCTCAGATCGACAAGAGAAAAGGACAGGTCCTGTCGATACAGGGCAGCGAGGTCCAGATAATGGACCTTGAGACGTTCGAGACCTTCTCTATGGCCATCAATGAAGACCACGAAGGCCCCCTTGTTGAGGGCGGAGAGGTCATGTACATCGTCGCGATGGGAAGGAACAAACTTTTGTAAGGTGACATCCGTGCCATATGGGATAACCTATGCCGGCGCGGAGTCGGATTACGACTCCGCCGACGCATTCATACTCGGTATCCCGTATGACAGAACATCGAGTTTTAAGGCAGGTGCCAGAGAGGCGCCCTTTCAGATAAGGAGGGCGTCATACAACTTCGAGGAGATCCATTTCGAACATGGCCTTGACCTCCCTCAGCTGAACATATTCGACCAGGGGAATTGTGAGGATCCTTTCCTGCCGGAGGACATGATGGATGAAGTAAAGTTCTTCATGGCCCCTGCCGTGAAAGACAAGAAGTTCACCGTTGCTATCGGCGGCGAACACTCTGTGAATATCCCGATCATTCAGTGTTTCGAAAAGAAGAACATCGCCCTGATAACGATAGATGCCCATCTGGATTCCAGAGACGAATATCTCGGGACCCCCTACAGCCACGCATGCGTAACAAGACGCGCCGCCGAACATCTGGGCATAGAAAATGTATTCTCGCTCGGCGTGAGGTCTATTTCCAGAGAAGAGCTGGAACGAGACGACGTCATTCCTCACATCACATCCTTTGAGATCAAAGATAAAGGCATCGAATGGGCTGTGAAGAAAGCGCTGGACAGCGTCAGGAACGAACAGGTGTATCTTTCTTTGGACATTGACGGCATCGACCCTGCCTATGCGCCCGGCACCGGCACTCCGGAACCATTCGGCCTGGAACCGATGGATGTAAAGAAGACCATCAACTTGATCGGTAACAGGCTGGCGGGTTTTGATGTTACAGAGGTATGCCCTCCCGCAGATCCGTCCGGAATTACATCAGTGCTTGCGGCAAGGTTCATCAACGAAGTGCTTGCAGTCCGCTCAAAATATCTTATTTGAACCACTGGTTCAGATGTTCTATGACCAGTCCCTCATATTTTCCCGCTCTCTGTTTAGCGGTCTCTTCATCCTTCGACTCGGAGAATATCCTGAACGCGGGTTCCGTACCTGACGGCCTGGCGAGTATCCACCCGTCATCGAATGTTATTTTCAATCCATCCGTATTGTCGATCTTCGCCCCTTGGCTTTCGCTCGCGATGTATTCGAGAACATACTTCTTCATGTCATCGGGACAATCTATCTTCTTCTTTACCGTATAATAAACCGGAAGTTTGGATATCTGGCTCTTCAGCGGTCCTTCTTTGGTGATGCACTCCAGCATTTTGGCGATGGTCATACCGCCGTCCCTGCAGTATTGCTGTTCCGGGAAGATCAATCCTCCGTTCTCCTCTCCTCCGAATACCGCCCCTGTCTCGATCATCTTTCTTGCTACAATGGGAGAACCTACTGCCGTATACTCCACAGTGCCGCCGGAATCTTCGACTGTCTCCTTAACAAGCGATGATGAACTTACAGGCGTTACTATTAGCCCTTTCTTTTTTGAGAGAATATATTTTGATAACAGTGCCAGACTCTTGTCCCCGCTGACATACTTGCCGTCATTTGTTATGAATACGCATCTGTCCGCATCCCCGTCATGAGCTATCCCCAGGTCCGACCTCGTTGATCTTGTCAATGACAGCAGATCCTTGAGATTTTCCTCCGTCGGCTCGCTTGGGCGCCCGGGGAACTCCCCCTGCGGGTTGCAGTTGATCGTTATCGTCCTTACATTCAGTTTTTTCAGAAGGAGAGGGGATGTCTCATACGCTGCGCCGTTCGCACAGTCGATGCATACTTTCAGATCTGCCTTTCTTATCGCTTCCGCATCGACATTGGATATTATCGCATCGACGTATTCCTCTCCCGCGCCCTTTATCCTGCTCATGTCGCCGATCATATTCCAAGGCGCGCATCGAATATTTTTTTGATATTGCTCTTCGATCTTCTCTTCTTCTTTCCGGCTTGTCTCTGTTCCGTCAGATGACACGCACTTTATGCCGTTGAACTGCGGAGGGTTGTGAGAGGCTGTGATCATTACTCCTCCTTTGATATTGTCGTGCGTCTTCACATAATATTGAAGGGCAGGGGTAGGCAGCACGCCCAGATCGAGAACGTTTATGCCTGTCGACATTATTCCCGCAGATACAGCCGTCTTTATCATATCGGCGGAGGCCCTTGTATCCGTTGCAACGGCAACGGTGCCTCCCATAACAGTGCCTATGGCTTTTCCCATCTGGAGTGCCAGTTCGGAGGTCATATCCTCATTTACGACCCCTCTCACTCCGTTTGTTCCGAAAAGCCTCTCTGACAACTCACATCCTCCTGGCTACCATCAGTATCGATATCGTATCTGCGCAGATCTTGCACGCATCTGCGGCCATCTCCAAAGAGAATATGAGCTCCCTGATGAGCATGACGGCACGCGGGTCCATGGTAGAAAGATGGACCTGCTTTATGCGGGAGAAATACAACTCATCGATTATCTTCTCCTGATCGTACACAGCTTCAATATTTCTGACGGTCTCCGCATATGTGTTGTCCATGTTCTCAACTGTGTTCACAAGGTACTTGACCGCCAGTATAAGTTCCGCAGACATCACTCTGATCTCGGTCCATATATCTTCGGGAACAAGCGCATTCGTCTCCATCAGAAGCTGGATGTGAAGCGCTCCCTCTTTGGCCCAATTTGCGATCTGATCCATTCTTCTTATGAAGTATATCAGATCCTCTCTTTCCTGGACGCTCAGTTCTCCTCCGGAGACGTCGGCGCAGAGTCTGTCCTCGATCTTATCGGCCTCCCGCTCCAGCATCATCAGCCTTTCGATGCACTTCATCGCGTTGACCCTGTCTCCTCTTCCTATCGCAACCAGTGCAAGGTCGAGTTCCGTAACTGCGTCTTGGACCACAAGGCCGTGGCTCCTTGACCCCATCATTACGGCATCTCCCCTCCTCTTGGTAAACCACACCATTATTCCCTTTTTATCACTCAAGCTTAATCGCCTCTTCTAATCCTTCTTCGGGTCTTTCAAAGACCTTCGTCGCTTTTTTGTTGAACACCAAGCGGACCTCGTCTCCTATTTGGGGAACCTCATCGTTCGCCGATATGTTATAGTCGATATAGTCGCTGGTCTCCGCCAGTGTCCTTATTCTCCAATATGTCCCCATGAACACTATCCCTATCACTTTTGCCTCAAGACCGTCGTTCGCTGTATATACATTCTCTGGACGGACTGATATTACAACGGGGTCTCCGCTGTAAAAACTGGATTTGGACGCCCTGACGGTACGGCCTCCTCTGAGCCTTAACACCGTCCTTCCCGCTTTCGTCTTATCCAAAACGGTGCATTCCATCAGGTTCGTCTCGCCGATGAAATATGCGGCGAATATTGACTTGGGGTTCCTGTACATATCGAGGGGGGTCCCGATCTCCTGGATCCCTCCTGCCCTCATCAGTATGATCCTGTCTGACACAGACATCGCTTCCTCTTGGTCGTGCGTAACATGGAGCACTGTTATCCCCAGTTTCTTCACGAGCCTTCTGATCTCATACCTCAATTCCACCCGGACCCTGGCATCCAGTGCCGAGAACGGCTCGTCGAGCATGAGCATCTTCGATCCTGATGCCAGCGCTCTCGCGATGGCGACCTTCTGCTGCTCTCCGCCGGAGAGTTCTGACGGCAGCATTCCGGCACGGTCGAACATCTTTACCAGTTCAAGATGGTCTTTTGCTATCTGGTCGATCTCTTCTTCCGGCATGTTCCTGACCCTCGGGCTGTACCCGACGTTCTCCTTGATCGTCATGTTAGGGAACAGCGCGATGTTCTGAAAGACATATCCTGTATCTCTGTCCTCAATGGGGACATCGGTCACATCTCTTTCGTCGACGAAGACCTTTCCTTCGGTAGGCTGCCATATCCCCGATATCACCTTGATAAGTGTCGTTTTGCCGCACCCTGATGGTCCCAGTATTGTCAGGTATTCGCCTCTGGCAATGGACAGGCTGATGTTCTTTATCGCATAGAAGTCTCCGAACCTCATTGAAATGTTATCCAATCTTATTTTCATCAGTCCAGCCTCAGTTCTTCCTCTATGCCCTCCGGAGGTATCTCAAAGACACTGGCCCTTTCCGGCCTCCAGGTGACCATCACTTCATATCCGTTCTTGTAATCATCATACTTTCTGTTGGGGAGTTTCGAGGACACCAGCCCTATGCCTTCCGCTTCAACCTCTATCGTTATGGTGGCCCCCTCATAGAGGATCCTTTCCACAATTCCTTTGAAGAATCCCTGCGGCACCTCCGGCTCCGGCTTCTCTGCTGTTGGCTGGGGGATCGCCGGTATCCTTGTGGACCCGATCTTTATGGCAACGGCAACATCTGTACCCACGGGAATATCGGTCTTTCGTGCTTTTATGATCGCACCTTTCTCCAATTCTATCTCAGAGAACTCATCGCACACGGAACGTACCTTTCCCACAAAAACATTGGATCTCCCTACAAAGTTCGCCACAAAGGGGGTGACCGGATTCCGGAACACCTCCATCGGCGTACCGATCTGAACGATCTTTCCTTTCCTGATCACGGCTATGCGGTCCGCCATCTCTATGGCCTCGTCCTGATCATGGGTCACATGTATCGCGGTGAGCCCCATCTCTTTGACAAGAGACTTCAGTTCCTGTCTGAGTTCCAGTCTGAGTCTGGCGTCAAGAGCCCTGAGAGGCTCATCCAGAAGTAAAATATCTGAGCTTGACGCGAGCGCTCTGGCAAGCGCGGTCCTTTGCTGCTGGCCTCCGCTCAGCTCCGCCGGATAAGACTCTGCCTTATTTTCCATATGCACCATCATTATCATGCTTTTTACGAGCTGCCTTGCTTCGTGCTCATCCCACTCTTTGATCGCAGGCGAGAACATCACATTCTCATAGACTGTCTTCGGAGGGAACAGAGAGTATGCCTGCGACAGCATGGTCGCTTTCCTTTCGCTGATCGGCGCATCTGTTATATCGACACCGTCGAACAGCACTCTGCCTTTGTCGGGTTTGGTCAGCCCGCATATCATTCTGAGGCAGGTGGTCTTCCCGGATCCGGTAGGGCCAAGTACACAGATGTATTCTCCTTTGCTCACCTTAAGCGATAATCCATCCGCTGCCAAACACCCTCCGAAATTCTTATGCAGATCATTCAAAATAATCTCAGGTATGGCGACCACCTCTGCTGACCACTAACCTCAATACAAGCATGAAAACAAAACAGATCGCAATGAGGATTATCGAACAGAACGCCGCCTCCGAATGTTTACCGGCATCTAGGAGATTTATTATGTACACAGGTACAGTGTTAGCTGATCTGTCTATCGCGAGTGTCGCCCCTGTCTCCCCCAGACTTCTTGTGAATGCGAGTATGGCGCCGGCGATGACCGAGGATTGGATTATCGGCATCAGCACCTTTGTGAACGTCTGAAATGGTTTTGCTCCTAGCGTCATGGCCACTTCTTCATAGGATTGATCCACCTCTTCCACCGCACCGGAAATATTCCTTACCACAAGGGGGAAAGTGAATGCCATGTGCCCTAGAACGACCATAAGCAGGTTCAGCGATCCTCCCGCATATATGGTGGACCAGAATAGCCCCAGCGAGAAACCGAGCGCTGTGGTCGGAATTATAAGAGGCACGTTGACCAGGTTGTCAAGTATCTTGCCGAGCTTTGTATCTCTTTTTCTTGCGATATACAGCGCTATGGGTATTCCGAACACAATGCCGAAGACCACTGCGACCCCCGCCACAGCGAAGGACGTTCCTATAGCGGACATCAATGCGACAAAATCAATATCGGCCATCGGCTGCGTCAGATAAGTGAAAATGTAGAAGGTGGGGAGAAGAACGATTATTGCAAGAAATGCGATCGAGAATGCATCTTTGAGTTTCGGCACCGCCCCTCTGCTTAATTTCCTTCCAAGATGAGGCCATACTTTTTTTATTGGTATTTTGAACCTCATGATCAATAGTTTGACCACCACTAACAAAATAAGCGCAAAGACTATCATCAGAACGCTGATCAATATCATTGAGCCCATCGCCGTCGGGTCTTGGATTTCTTTCATGTGTTTTATGAAGGTCGGCCCTGTGAAGAATATGCCATTGGCATTCATCAGAAGCAATGCGGCATATGTTCCCCCGGTCTCGGAAAGAGATCTTGCGAAACAAAGTATGGTTCCTGTGACCAGACCGGCACGGAAAAGCGGGAGGGTTATCGTCCTTACCGCTGTGAACCTGGATGCGGAAAGGGTCATTGCAGCCGTTTCATAATTCGGCTCTATCTGTTCCAGAATTGCGGACAGAGACCTTACCATATAGGGGTATGTGAAGATTATGTGCAAGAGGATCAGCATGATGTAGGGGGACAGGACCATCCCCAGCCCGGGTATGTCTATCCCGTTGGGGGCTCCCCAGAACAAAACCACGGAAAAGCCCAAAGCCCCTGTCGGGAATACAAGAGGCATATCCATCAGCGTATCGAGGTATTTCTTCCCTCTGAACTGTTTCCTTACCAGGATCCAAGCCATCGGGATACCTATCACTATATCGACAACGGTCACAATGGCTGCGATGCTGAATGAGTTCCACAAAGCCCCCCATATCAAGCTTGTCTTCTCCGGATCACCGAGGACCCCGCTGACGATGTCCCACTCGGTGAACATCTTGAGGACGACAAAGATCGAGGGAATTATGATAAGTACAATAAAAATAAGACAAACGAAGGAAAACCACGCCTTTCTTGGCCTTTCATTGTTGGAGACATTATTTATCCATTTGAACAGGGACATGAGGGGGTACCTTCCTCATATGTCGGAGTGACATATTCTCAAAGGATAGTAATGCTCACAACATTATTGCCGCGGACCACGACCGTTCCTAAGCGTCTCTGTTCCTCGCCGGCGACGTTGTTCTCGACCGTCTCATCCAGAACCATGTTCATATACTCATCGAACCCGGTGATCTTACCTTCCAGGATCCTGCTGTCTTTGAGGAGAAGAGAGACGCGTTTGTCCAGCGATTTTTCCAGCAACGTTTGCGGCATTACCATATTATCGTGCTGACCATGGGCTAGTTAATTAAAAGCTTTTTCCCGATGGGCCGCCGGCTTTGCGGGCAAAATGACGGAAAAACAGAACACTGGATGGAAACTGTCCGTTTTTCCGGATCGCGGGCGGGTCAGATGTTCTTCGCCTGAGCCTCTATCCACTTCTTGATATCCGATACCCTTGTGCTTCCGATACCGAAATACTCGGAGAATTTCTTTGTTGTCGTGAGCTCCAATGTCTGCCCGGACCTTCTCCCGGAGATCATGTCCATCTCTACCAGCGCGCGGACGTCGTCATACACTCTCGGACCGCGCGTTTTGAACAGCTCCGATTGAAGAACGGGCTGATTATACGCTATGGTGCTGAGCGTGCGCATCATCCCCCCTGTCATCTCTGCCTTGGCGAACTTCCCGGTATAATCGGTGTATTCGGTCCTGAGCATCATTTTGTACTCATTCCCGATCTTGGCGATCATTATCGCCGACTCGCGGTCGTCGTACTCTTTCCTGAGGTCCTTCAGGGCGTGCCTGATCTTTTCCTCAGACAGCCCCGTTCTCTCTGCTATTTCGGAAACGCCGATCTTTTCCGCGCTTGAGAAGAGTGCCGCCTCGACTGCGCCCTTCTCATCCACTTCAGTTCACCGCCTCTACCTCTTCTTGTTTTTCAATGGTGGTCGGTATTCCGGGCACTTTCATCTCGATTATTATCTCACCCCTCGGCAGTGAACCTTGGAGTACCTCAAGCCTTCCGTCCCTTACCAAATGTAGAATTGCAACGAATGTCCTGAGGTTCTCCATTATCTCTCTTGTGTAAAGCTCATCGATCGGTATCGGGCCTGTGCCCAGTTTTACGATCTTTCTCCAGACGAACTCCACATCCTTTTTGTCATCTTCGTCGTGAGCCTTGTTGTCGAACTTTTTCGGGATCTTTTCCTCAAGTTCCGATTTGACCCTTTCTCTCTCGCGGCAGATCTCCATTTCCGCCCTCGCCTCTTCGAAAGCGTCAAGGAGTTCGTACATCGTCACCGGGCGGACAGAGTCTCTGCTGTAAGCCTCCCTGAACGACACTTCGGGCACGACCATGGCAGGGTCTTCGTCTGCCAGTTCGAAATCGAAGAACTCCTCGGCCATCGGCTCATCGGATTTGGAGTATGTGACCTCCGACTGCAGTCTGAGGACCCTCCATGCCATCAGCATGAGCTTTCCGGCGACTATCATATCGAACCTGTTCTCGGCGACCTTCTTAGAATAAAGCTTGACGAATTCTCTGAGGTCTATCTCCCACGGGTCTATCCCATTCTCCAGCACCAGGCTGAAAGCGGCCCTTATGGACTCATCCACGGGGTCGTTCAGTTTCTCTCCCGAGCCGGTCTTCCCGAGTATGTCCATATAACCGCTTATTCTGGTATAGGTCTCCCTATCATCCGTCAGCGCTTTGTGGAAAAGCAGATGCTGTTCCATATCTTCTTTCTTCATTGTCCCATCCATTTACATCCCATCCATCCTTTTTAAGTTTCCGTTTCCTGTTTTTTTAAAGCTTCTTCTTCATATCTCGAAACCTCGGCCAGATCCGGCTGCATTATCACTTTGCTGATGCCGGACGGCGGCCTTGTCACCCCTATCAGATGGTCGGCCGTTGCCAACGTTACTTTCCTTAATGATACTTGTATGAACTGCGCTCTGCGCGAGCTCTCCTTGATCCTCTTTGCCACCATCTCCGCGTTGACCGAGTCCAAGAACATGTCCACCTCGTCCAACACATAGAACGGCGACGGCTGGTATTCCTGGATCGCAAAGATGAACGCAAGCGCCGTGAGGGACTTCTCTCCTCCCGAGAGCGCTTCCAGCCTCAGCAGTTTGCCGTTCTTCGGCTTCGCATTTATCGTCAGGCCGCCAAGGAACGGGTCGTCCTCATTCTCCAGGCCCATGAACGCCTCTCCTCCGCCGGACAGCTGCTCGTATATCAGTTTGAAGTTGGCGTTCACTGCGTCATAAGACTGCATGAACAGCCCTTTCTTCTGAGAATTCAGAGATTCCGTGAGGTTGCTGAGCTCTTTGATCTGATTCTTTAACTTGTTCACGTCCGCCATAAGGCTGTCGTACCTGCCTTTGCGTTCCTCATAATCCTCTATCGCACGGAGGTTGACGTTGCCTATCTTTGAAAGGACGTTCTCGCAGGACCTTATCGTACGCCTTATCTCCTCTTCCGACGGAACTGGAAGCTTTATCTCCATCTTTATCTCAGCTATCTCTGCCTCTATCTGGGCAAGATTCTCTCTGACGATGTTTATCTGCGCTTCGTTGGATGATCTTATGCCGCTCTTCGTCTCTATTTTCTCCTGAACGGACTCCTTTTCGCCGTTCAGCTTGTATCCTTTCTCAACGAGTGCGTCCTTCTC
>JAIRQG010000101.1 GCA_031256615.1 Candidatus Methanoplasma sp.
GACATAGGCCCTTCGAATTGGCTTGTCGACATAAACGCGCCGTACCCGGCGCCGCTGCATGTGAACGAGGTCCCGTGGAAGGTCGAGTTCGGAGATACGTCGAAGTACCTCAACGTCGGGAACGTGGTCATGCTGAAGATACTGATGGTGGACGAGAGCAAGAAGATACAGGTCACCATGAAAGATTCGGGGCTCAGGAGGATAGAGGGCGGCCAGATAGTTGAGATGCCGCATTCGAAGGTCTCAAGAGTGATCGGCAAGAGCGGCTCCATGATCCAAATGATCAAGAACCTCACAGACTGCCGCATATTCGTGGGGCAGAACGGAAGGATCTGGGTTGACGGCGATGACGAGAACGCGAACATTGCGGTGGAGGCCATAAAGATAATAGACAAAGAGGCCCAGAACAGCAACCTCACGGAAAGGGTTGAAAACTTTATAAGGAAAAAGCTCCCGCAGAAGAATAACGACAGGGAGGAATGATGATGAGCGGACAAACCGATATGATTTTAGTTGATAAGAAAGGCATGAGGATCGACGGAAGAAAGACTGACGAACACAGGCCTGTTCACATTGAAGCGGGAGTACTCAGCAACGCTGACGGCTCCGCTTACTTAGAGATAGGAAAGAACAAAGTGCTTGCGGCGGTCTACGGGCCGAGAGAATGCCACCCGAGGCATCTGCAGGACCCGACCAAAGCGATAATCCAGTGCAAATACAATATGGAGGCGTTCTCCGTAAGCGACAGGAAAAGGCCGGGCCCGGACAGAAGATCGATAGAGATCTCGAAGATAATCGCCGAGGCTTTGGAAAGGGTAGTGCTTACCGAGCTGTACCCCCGCGCATCCATTGATGTTTACATAGAGATACTCCAGGCGAACGCGGGTACCAGATGCGCCGGCCTTACGGCCGCCTCGGTCGCCCTCGCGGACGCAGGCATACCGATGCGCGACATAATTCCGGCCGTCGCCGCAGGAAAGGCAGACGGGCATGTGCTTCTCGACCTTAACAAAGAGGAGGACAACTACGGACAGGCGGACGTCCCCCTTGCGATCGTCCCTTCAACGGACGAGATCGTCCTGCTTCAGATGGACGGCAACATGACCAGAAAAGAATTCGATAAAGCGTTGGACATGGCCTTCGGTGCATGCCACGAGATATATGAGATACAGAAGACCGCTCTGAAAGAGCGCTACGCCGTTTCAAAGGAGGATGATGGCGATGAGTGAACATGTCATCTCTGAGATCAAAAGAGACCACATAATGAACCTTCTGAAAGAAGGCAGGAGAGAGGACGGCAGAGGCGTTGATGACATCAGGGACATCCAGGTAACCGCCGGATGCATCGAGAGCGCAGACGGCTCCGCGAGGGTCAAACTCGGAAGGACGGAGGTCATCGCGGGAGTGAAGATCATACCCGGAACACCCTTCGCCGACACGCCGGACAGCGGTGTCCTGACGATGGGCGCGGAACTTATCCCGATGGCCCACTCCTCATTTGAGTCCGGTCCCCCGGGAGAGGATGCGATCGAGCTCGCCCGCGTCGTGGACCGCGGAATACGCGAATCCGGGATGGTGGACGTCAAACAGCTCTGCATCACGGCCGGAGAGGAAGTATGGATGTGCTTTGTCGACATATACGCGCTCGACTACGATGGGAATCTGTTCGACGCCTGCAACATCGCCACGGTGTGCGCCCTCAGGACAGCGGTCATTCCCGGAGAGCAATACGGAAAGGGAGAGAACAGACCCCTGCCCGTCACGTGCACCCCGATATCCGTTACGTCCGTTAAAATAGGAAATGATTTAATACTTGACCCAAATTTCGACGAAGAGATGATCTCATCCGCCCGCCTTACCGTCACCACAGACGACGACGGCAACTTCAGGGCCATGCAGAAGGGAGGAAGGGGTTCGATCACACGCGACGAACTCAGCCTTTGCTTGGACAGGGCCGTCGAGAAAGGAGAGGCCATAAGAAAGATCATCGGGTGATACAATGGCAAAAAGAACAAAGAAAGCAGGTACGTCGGGGAAGTTCGGTGCCAGATACGGTGTTGTTGTACGCAACAGGGTCAAGAACATCGAAGCGCACCAGAAGTCGAGGCACGAATGCCCCATCTGCCACCACATGTCCGTGAAGAGAGTAAGCTCCGGGATCTGGGAGTGCAGGCACTGCGCGGCAAAGTTCGCGGCAGAGGCATACAGCCCCAAGACGAAGAGAGACGTGTCGCAGGTACCGGAATAAGGGATATACATGTACAGATGCGCCAAATGCAATGAACCTATCAGGAACGTCAACGCCCTGGGACTCCAGTGCGAGAAATGCGGGTCGAAGATCTTCTTCAAGGACAGACCGAATGTGAAGAAGGTCCTGAAGTCCGATTGATATGTTCACGGCCGAGATCAGAATAACATCCGATGATGCCCGGGGCATCATCTCCGCACTGAGCCCGGAAGCGGGAAGGGAACTTCCGCGCACGAAGGCAGGTGTCCGGGTGGAAGAAGGTATCGGCGTGATAGAGATCGCCGCCTCGGACGCTTCGGCGATGAGGGCGGCATTGAATTCGTATCTGGAATGCATAAGGATAACCGAGGATATAGGCAGAATAACAAGGTGATCGGATGAACAATATCAGCCCACAGTTACAGAACCAGATAGTTCAGTTCCAGCAGACGCAGCAGCAGCTGCAGGCAGTATCTACCCAGAAAATGCAGATGGAAGCACAGAAGAAGGAGATGGAGAGGACATCGGCGGAACTCGCGAAAGCCACCGGCGATGTTTACAAAAGCTCCGGCTCCCTCCTTATCAAAGTGGAAGACAAAGATAAGATCAAGAATGACATCGACGAATCGCTGGAGACCCTCGAAATAAGGATCAAGGGCCTTGAGCGCCAGGAGAAGACGCTCCGCGAGAAGTACGAGTCCCTTCAGGAAACCATCAACAAAGCGATGGGCCACGAATAAACCCCTTCGGCAAACACATTCCTCAAACACCATTTGATGTAAAGTTTTATTTACATAAAGTAAAGTATCCTTTACATGATTAAATCTCTCAGTATGCTCTATGCAGGCTGCCTTATTTCGGAACTGATCGTATTTTTCGTAATAATGTTGATCGGAACAACAGACCCTTTGATAACTACGACCGTCATTTGCGGGTGCGCTGCCGGATTCCTTGTCAGCGCATCGATGCAATACAGGTCGAAGAACAAAGAAGTGGCGGATGAAAGGACCATACTCATCGCCCACAAGTCTGCCTATTATGCATATTTCATCATGGTCCCTCAGATCATCATCGCGGGGGCTTTTCTCTTTGCGACAGGAAATGATCCTTCCGATGGAGGATATTATGCTGGAATAGCGCTGCTCGTCGTAGGAGTGCTGCTTGCGATGACATACTCTATATCCTATGCGACCATTAACGGAACAATGCAGAGAGATGGATAATAATATCAGGATCCTGAGGGCGGAGGGGGGCATGACGCAAGAGGACTTGGCTAAGGCCCTGGACGTATCGCGGCAGACGATAATCGCCATAGAGAACGGGAAGTATGATCCCTCCCTAAAACTCGCTTTCAAAATATCAAAACTATTTGGAAAAAGTATAGAAGATATATTCAAAGAATAAAAGAGGAAATAAAATGGACACGCTTGTCTTGAAAGACGTAAAAAAATCATATGGCGAATTTGAAGCGGTCAAG
>JAIRQG010000135.1 GCA_031256615.1 Candidatus Methanoplasma sp.
ACTTCAGAACAGCATCGGATATGCTGCTCTCGGTAAGGGGGAAGTCCACATCGTGCAGGGATATGTCCTTGCAGTGCATGCCACCGTATCCGTTGCATTCTCTATAACTCTGCCGTCAGCCCGACACTGACTGATTTTTTCTGCGCATGCGAAACTTTTATTATACTGCCGATAATGGGGTTATCAAGTCGGGGTAACACAGTGGCTATGTGGCGGACTGCAGATCCGCATACGGGGGTTCAATTCCCTCCCCCGACCCTTGTTCACGTTATGGTCGGTGGGCCTATATGGGATTGTTTAAGATACTGATCGAACAAAGCAGGCTGCCGACCGGCAGGCTGGGCAGAATAATGCTGCGGATCATGAATAATGCCCACCGCGGTCTGACCTTATGGGGATTATCGAAACTGCAGCCATGCCAAAACGTGTTGGACGTCGGTTGCGGCGGAGGGAATGCCGTTCGCTTAATGGCCGAAACAGGTAAGTTCGGATGCATTTACGGTATCGATCTTTCACCGGACGCTGTGTCTCTCACCATTGCAAAAAATCATAAGTACGTTGAGAGCGGACTTGTCACGGTCATGCAAGCATCGGTTCTGAAACTGCCGTTTGAAAATGATTTTTTCAATGCGGCAACTGCGTTCCAATCTCATTATCATTGGCCCGACATATTGCCGGCCGTGCATGAGATATACAGAGTTCTGAAACCGGGCGGCCAGTTTGTTTTAGCAGCGGAGATCTATAAGATCGAATATCACATGAAGGAATACAACGATATCGAACGGACCGGAGCGTTGTTCGAGGATTGCGGTTTTAAGGACATTGATCTATTGACAAACAGAAAACACATCTGCATCACCGGATACAAATAACCTATCCGGGATCATTCTCTTTTCACCGGCTTTCCTCATCTGCAGCAGAAGGGCAAAACAGGCCGGATATGAGCTGGTCTTTACTCTGATACTCCCTTACAATCGGCCCGTTTTGTTCCTATGCTGCGGGTTTTTGCATATGGACGAACTTCTAATTGAGATGGTCAACTCGCCCTGTTTTTTTATAGCCAAATTGCACAATCTTTATAAACACCTTATAAATAGCGGTGTTACGGTGTAAAAGATGGCTAAGATGAATATCGAGAATGTTGTTGCTTCTACTTCACTCGGACAAGAACTTGATCTTAAGGCAATAGAAAATGCACTTGACGGTGCAGATTACAACCCTCAGCAGTTCCCTGGACTTGTTTACAGGATCAAAGAGCCTAAGACCGCCACTCTTCTTTTCAGAAGCGGGAAGGTTGTCTGCACAGGTGCGAAGAGCCTCGGCGACGTAAAGATCGCGATCAGCAAAGTAGCAAAAGATCTTGAGAAAGCGAACATTAAGATAAGCATCGAACCGAAAATTGAGGTTCAGAACATTGTTGCCTCATCAGACCTTGAACAGGAGATCAACCTGAACACTGTTGCCATCACTCTCGGCCTTGAAAAAGTAGAGTATGAACCAGAACAGTTCCCCGGTCTCGTATACAGGCTGGACGAACCGAAAGTTGTGGTGCTTCTGTTCGGATCCGGAAAGATGGTGTGCACCGGGGCCAAGGTCCCGGAGGATGTTGTGCGCGCAGTCGAAAAGATCGCCGCAGAACTCAGGGCCGCAAGCCTTATGATCTAAGCAATTAAAACCGCTTTATTTTTCCTTCGCAGGCGGCTTGAGGTCTTATTCCTCGGCGGCTGCGGATCTATCTAATTTGGATCATCTGTTTTGCAGAGGATGCAACTGTCTTTCGGGAGCAAAAATCATTGCGGAGTGAATAATTTGCACTTCTCTTATTAAAAAAACTACCAATTTTATCTATAACTACATATATTATATATTGCTCGCGCCATAACCCCTAGCGATGTTCTGTTCTCAGTGCGGTGCCCCCATCACCGACGAAAACGCACTTCTCTGCCCGAGTTGCGGGCATGCGTTGAATGCTTACAGCACACCTGACGATGGAAAAAATCACAACCCCGATAAAGCCGCCCGTATTGCGAAGAGAAGGCGGCGCAAGAATAACAGGGTAATGGCTGGATTGGCCATCTGCCTCATATTGGGTTTGGCCGCCGGAGCCATGGTCTTTTTCATCAACGCCAGCAATGATAGCGTCTTTCATGGAAGAATAGAGATACAGACAATAAACGACGGCGAATACTTCGAACTCAGCGGGAATTTCCTTTCAGAAGAAGAGATATTCAGTGTGAGTCTGACCAGCGACGGCGCCATCGCATTCGCCCTGTCAGATGAGATATCTTCCAATAATGTTTATTATCATTGGCTTTTGTTCGACAATGACCATGTTGCGTCAACCAATACATTCATGTACACAAAGTATACCGGAGAGAGGCTGGATAAAGCCGAGCCGGTATTGTATTATATTGTTCCGAAACCCGGCGAATATGACGTGTCTGTTGATTGCTACGCCGAGGAGGGCGGAGAACAGGTTTACAATGCGACCTATTCCGGGAAAGTCACCTATATGGGGAATATAACGAAGAATTATACTTGGAGATATCGCGGAAATGACTATAATGCCAAGGTCACGTTCAGCTATGACGAGTACCGCCAGTTCTCGCACATGAATATTAACGGCAGAGCGGTGAATAACTATAACAGAATCAGTTCCTTCGTCACATACGATGATGCGGCCATCATCAAACTGTCAAACTCGCTTCGTGAAGCATATGGTGTTAATAAGAACACTACCGATCAGGACTTTGCGCAATTCGTTCTGTCATTCGTCCAGCTGTGCTTTGACTATCCTTCGAGCTCGAACTTTGTAGGAGCCGACATGTATCAATACGGGCACGATGAGTATTTCGCATACCCTCTTGAGACGATATTCTACGGGATGGGGGACTGTGAGGACACGTCCATTCTCTGCACAGCCCTGTTAATGGCGCTCGGGTACAGCGGAGGGGTAGTGATCGTCCCGGGACATGCAACTTCTGCAGTAGGGTTGTATAAGTATGCGCCCGAGCCGTATTCGAGCACATTCTTTGAGATAATACAGCAAACGAAAGGAGACATAACGTATTACGCCTGCGAGACCACCATCGACAGCCCCCAGGGGATCGGCCTCATGAACATATACGGGTATAACGGGGTCCCGTACAGCCAGTACATCGGAAAGATCGGTTATGGGTTCTACATCGTCGACTCAGATCCTCTTGAATCCCCTCAGGATCCAATCGACGATGGATTTGATACCGTACTTGAGCGTATTTGAGGCGCGTCTGTTAGTGCTTACCGGCTTTGCTTTCCCCTGAATCACAGCGTTCAGGGCGTCCTGCCATGTCGCGATGCCGTCCGGGAGTTCCACAACGCCGTCCCCTATGAATTGAGGATCGTGCGCGTCGCTTCCGGCAGAGACTGGTTTTCCTATGCGTGCCGCAAGGGCCTCCGATCTCCTGTTGCTTGAGGCAGTTGATCTGGCATTCCTTGCTTCGATGCCGTCAAAATCATTCTCGAGAGTGTTCTTCTCTCCCAGCCCGGACCACCATCTATAAGGATGCGCGGCGAACGCGACCCCTCCGGCTTCATGGATCGCGTCAATGGTCTCTTTTATCGCCATTCCTTTGGGGATCTCTCTGCTTATGCCGTATGCCAGTATGTGTCCCTCTGCGGACGATACTTCCGTCCCGGGTATCACTATGACCTTCTTGTTATCTTTGATCAGGCCGTAAGCTTCGAAACTGTTGTGGTCGGTGACCGCGATACATCCGAGTCCTCTCTCAACGGCTGCCGCCACAATTTCCTCCACGGTCGATTTCCCGTCGTTAGAGAAGTTGGAATGTATGTGCAGGTCCGCTTTCATCTGACGATTGCTCCGTCCGTGATATCGGAATCAACTGTTGCTGTGCATCCTTTGCCGTCGCTCAGTTCTATCGCTCTGTCGCCGTCGATGACGACCGCTACGCGCTCCGGAGCTCCTTCCGGAAGGTCGATGTCCATCGCGTTGCACAGAATTTTGCCGCTGAGTACCCTGGAGACGGCCATTTTGACCTTCTGGAAATCTTTATACTCTATCATTGTTGATGAGTTCTTCAGCCCGGAGTTCATTTTTGTTCCGGGAGGGACATCCTTTGACGGCCTAAGCAGCTGGACGGATGTGCCTCCCTGAGACTCATCGTCTGCGGCAAGCAGCATTCCTTGGGACATCAGCCCTCTCAGCTTTGCCGGTTTGAGATTGGAGACCAATATCAGGTTCCTTCCCACCATCTGTTCTTTCGAATAGTAGGCTCTGACTCCGGCAACGATCTGTCTCGGCGCCTCTTCGCCTATGTCGACCTTTAGGACAAAGAGTTTCTCAGCATCCGGATGTTCTTCCGCGCTCAGTATCTTGCCCACACGCAGGTCCAGAGCTCTGAAGTCCGCATATGCGTTCGGATCGTCTTCTCCGTCTTCTCCGGACTCGATCTCTACTTTCTTGTAAACCGGGACCGGCTCCGAAAGCGGCCTTCCCGACGGAAGTTCGGATGTTACGGCACCGATGCCGCTCCCCTCTATGCTTTCCTCGTACCCCAGATACTCCCATATCTTTTCGGATGAACTGGGCATGAACGGCCAGGCCATCACGGCCAAGGCCTTCACTATCCTCAGATTATTGTTCATTACCCTGCCGCATTGATCTTTGTCAGATTTTATCAGGGCCCACGGTTTCGCCGAATCAAAATATCTGTTTCCGAAACGTGCAAGCTCCATCACTACTTTGATCCCTTTTTTGAAGTCGCATTTGGAAAGACATTCCTCATACTCTTTCTGGGCTGCGCGTATCGCTTCCAGCACCTCTCCCGCACCCTCCTGGGTATCGGCGTTCGGGATCTCTCCGAAATTCTTATGCGTGAAACTCAGGCACCTGTGGTAATAGTTGCCTAGCGCGGACACCAGTTCGCTGTTGATCTTCGTCTGGAAATCATCCCAGGTGAAATCGGTGTCGTGCGTGTCGGGCATGTTCACAGAAAGATAATATCTCACGGCATCCGCATCGTATTTCGAAAGAACGGTAGGGATGTCTATGGCTCCTCCGCGGCTCTTCGAGAGCTTGCCGCCTTTGAACATAAGATATTCGTTTGCGGGTATATCATACGGAAGATTCAGGCCGCCTATGCCGAGGAGCACCCCCGGCCAGATTATCGAATGGAACGGGATATTGTCCTTTCCGATGAAATAGTAGTGTTTCGTCTCCGGATCCTTCCAGTATTCTTCCCAGAGCTCCGGCTTTCCTATCATTTTGGAGTATTCGATCGATGTGCTGAGATATCCCATCAGAGCCTCGAACCAGACGTATATGGCTTTCTCATCCCATCCAGGCATCGGCACCGGGACCCCCCATGACATATCCCTTGTGATCGCCCTGTCAACAAGCCCTTCCTTCAGCCAGTTGATGGTGAATGTCTTGACGTTCGACCTCCAGTAATCTTTGCTTTCGGCGTACTCCATCAGCTGCTCGCTGAAAGCGCTCAGTTTGAAGAAGAAGTGATTCGTGGGTCTTATGTCCGGCTCGTTTCCGCAGTGTATGCATCTGGCACTTTCCAGGTCTCCGGGCTCGAACGTCTTTCCGCATGAATCGCACTGATCGCTCCTGACATCCTTTGCCCCGCAGTTGGGACATATCCCCTCCACATACCTATCCGGAAGGAATCTGTTACAACCGACACAATAGTATTGGTTGGTCTCCTTTTCATAAAGATATCCTTTGTTCAGGAGGTCTGTGAACACTCCCTGCACAACCTCAATATGGTTGTCTCCGTGCGTTTTGCTGAACAGCGAATATTGTATGCCCATGTCCTCTATCGCTTTTTTGTTTATGCGGTGGTATCTGTCAGCCACTGCG
>JAIRQG010000035.1 GCA_031256615.1 Candidatus Methanoplasma sp.
CATTCGATGCTGTCGCATACGAACGCAGCGTAAACGAAGTTCGTGCTGGTCTTACCGCAGAATTGGCACTTGTAATCGTTGAAATCGATTGCCATGGCAGTCGCATGGCATTGCTTGGATTAAGGTTTATCTTCGCCACTTTCTTGTTGGATATTTTGTGTTCCAGGTGGAAAGTGCGGCATGAAGGAATCAACATCCACGATCAAAAAGCCTATGGGGGATCTTCGTTTCCCTTACACCTTGTTGGAAACCTTAATCTTCGGGGTGCAAAGATCATTCAATATCCAAAGAGAAATGCACCGCTCTTGAAGAGTGAGTATGAGAGCCCAAAGAAACGACGTCCGCACATCCCGCAAAGTCGGCGATGTTCTTTTTTGTTATGTTGCCGGACGCTTCGATCAGCACATTCTCATTCACTGCCCTGGCCTTTTCCCTCAGTTCTTTTGTGTCTGAGGGAGACATATGATCCGCCATTATGATGTCCGCCCCCAGCTTTGCGGCGAGGACGCCGTCCCCTATGTTCGCCACCTCTATCTCGACCTTAATGCCGTCGGGCACGCGGCATATACGGCTCATCGCGCTTTCGATGCCTCCGCAGGCAAGTATGTGGTTGTCTTTGATCATTACCATGTCGTAAAGTCCGTTCCTGTGGGGCCATCCCCCTCCGAGGGCGATGGCCTTTTTCTCAAAGGGCCTGAATCCAGGAGTGGTCTTCCGCGTCCCAGCGATTTTCATATCTGGGTCTCTTTCTCTGACCATCCTTGCCAAGGAATCCGTTTCCGTCGCGATCCCGCTCATCCTCATAAGGAAGTTGAGTGCCGTCCTCTCTCCGGTCAGTATCCCGCGGAGAGGGCCCTCAAGGATCATCACCTTTGTGCCCTTGCGTACTCTTCCTCCGTCCGCGGTCAATTGTTCCGAGGATACACCAAGCAATCGGAATATCTCCGCCGCTTCCTCCAGTCCGGCGACGACAGCATCCTCTTCGCATATGACGCATGCTTTTCCGGAGATATCCGGAACAAAGGTCTCGGTCGTTATGTCCCCTGACCCCATGTCCTCTTTCAGGAACGGCCTGAGGTCCATCTCAGACATCCAGCTCGAATTCCTTCCCAAGTTCGGGGAGGATGACGTTGTAATCCTGAAGATCGTCGAGGAAGAGCTCCCTCGTCTCTGAATGCATCAGGACGATATTCTCAGGGTCGCATTTTCTGGCGAAGTTCACGATATCATCGTGGCCAGCGTGTGCAGAGAAATCATATTTCTTGACCTCGCACTCCACCCTTACCATCTCTCCGTCGAGGACCATGCTGCCTGTCTCCATCAGAAGTCTTCCGTTTGTATCCTCCGCCTGGTATCCTACGAGGAGAATGGCGTTCTTCGGGTTGTCCTTCAGCAGTCTTATGTATTCGAGGACGGGCCCTCCGTCGAGCATCCCCCCGGTCGTGATTATGATCTCTCCTTTGGAAGCGTGTTTCCTCATGCTTGCGTTCTTCACTTCGCTGAAAGCCTTCCTTGCAGCGCGCATCAGGCGCGGATCCCTGAGGTATTCAGGATAATTCAGGAACAGGCCGGTGATGGACCTTCCCATTCCGTCCACCCATACATCATACCCTAGGTTCTTGAGGACGATCATGATCTCCTGCGTCCTGCCGACGGCGAAACACGGGATGATGACCGTTCCTCCCCTGTCAACGACCTCGTCGATCTTCGCGATGAACTCATCGACGGTCTCCTCCCTCGGAGGGTGGTTCCTGCCTCCGTACGTCCCCTCGATTATCAGGTTCTCGCATTTCACAGGTCTGGCTCCGAGGACAAGTTTCTGATGTTCGGTGTGCAGGTCCCCTGTGTAAAGCGTTGTGGTGTCGTATTTGAATTCGAACATGGCGGCACCGGGTATGTGGCCCGCCGAATGAAGCGTTACATCGGTTTTCCCAAGTTCGATCGTATCCTTGAATGTGAACGGAACGACGAGTTCCATTGTTCTTTCTATGTCCTCAACGGAATAGGGCTTGTTGTATCCTTCCGCATCCGCGATCTTCAGGCTGTCGTAGAGCATGATCTCTGATATCTCCGCCGAAAGGGGAGTGGTGAAGACCTCGCAGTTGTCCCTTCCGCAGATCGCTGGAACCATGCCGCAGTGATCCAGATGGCAGTGCGTCAGGAATAGATGGTCTATCCTCGGCGGCATGATGGGGTATTCCGGAGGCTTTGTGGGACTCATGCCGTATTCGACAAGCATGGTCTTATTGTCGCCGGTTATGGTCATTCCCATACGGCCGACAGTATCCGCGCCTCCAAGAAATCTAAATTTCATTATCATGGTTATGGTTCTCCTTTTTGTTTAAATGCCTTATAAAAGGACTTTTGTGAAAAGAGGACCGATTCGGCGGTGCTCTTTGACTGTAAATGATGATTAATTGTTCTAATGACCTTTGCTTATGACTGAGGTAGTTACTATGGATATATTTAGTTTCCTGAGGTGTGGGTATACCGAAAAAAAGGGGTTGCGGATGCGAAACTACTAAAATATGGAGGACGGTTATGTCAGTTATGGCAGCAGTTTCGAACAGCGATAAAATCACAGGCGGAATCGGCATAGCCGCTGTTGTTGTATTCGTATTAACCATGCTCATAGCGATCGTCACAAAAGACGATTTCACAGTCGGAAGCGGAAATATAAGCGATCTTTTCACAGAGACCGTTCTCATTGCGGGATGCGTCATAGCCGGTGCTCTTGCAGCGGCATTCGGTCTACTGATATCATTCTGGAAAGTGGAATCCAAGGTGTTCATAGGGAAGGTCCGAGGGATCCTGATCATACTGTCTGGCATTGCGCTTGTGCTTCTGGGAGTGATGAAGGGGGATGAATACGCCATCTACCTCTTCATGGCGCTGATAATCTTGGCGGCGGCCTCGGATGTGTTCTACAATTGGGTCGCGGACCAGAAGATAATAATGGTCATCTCTCTGCTCCTGACGCTGTGCATATTGCTCACGGGCATACTGGCTCTGACCAATGACAACAATGCGCTGGGATTCATGTTCGTTCTGTTCGCAGCGATATGGCTGTGCCTGATCGCGGCAATAAGATTCACTCCGATTGCAGAAACGGAACAGAAAGAAAAGAAAGGAAAGGCCAAAGACAGCGAGGCGAAGAAAAAGAATGCTCCGGCTCCGAGGCCTTATCCCGGAAAGAAAGAGGAGCCCAAACCTGCCAAGGATGCTCAGAAGGTCAGGACAACACCCAAAAAAGAGGCGCCTAAACCTGCGCCTAAGAAAGAGGAGCCCAAACCTGCGCCTAAGAAGGAAGCACCTAAATCTGCGCCTAAGAAAGAGGAGCCTAAACCCGAACCCAAACCGATCAAAGTAATGAGTTCTAGGGAGGCTGCCGCCGCGAGGGAAAACGCGCGTAAGAAAGAAGAGGAGCCGGAACCGGTAGTTGTTGCGGAACCTGTACCCGTGCCCGAACCCAAGCCGGAACCCATACCCGAACCGGAACCTGTAATTGTTGCGGAACCCGAATTCGAACCGGAACCTGCAGATATCGAAGCGGACGCAGACGGGGAAGAAGAGTATGACGAGTCCCTTGAGATCATGGAGGATACTCCGGATGCGCTGCTGAGGAGGGCCACTTGGAACAAAGGCCTCAGATGCAGAAGGGACTACGGCGAGTTCCAGATACCCATTGCATACGTCAAGGCGAAGGTCGCGGTCTATGTAAGGCCTGAGGCGGGAGCAGATGATGCGGCCGTTGATGAGGGACTCAGGGCCAACGGATGGACCGTGTTCCGGTATTTGGAGAGCGATATCACCGACGGAAGGGATCAGGCAGAGGAGATCAACAAAGCGGTGAAGGAGAACCTCAGGGCTGAGCGCGCCTCAAAGAAGAAAAAGAACTCCAAAAAATAACCCCTTTCCAAAACCACTTTTTTTAACCTTTTCGGACCGGGTGCTGAAGGCAGCATACCGACACCCGCAGGAGAAGGCGCGTGCGTCCGCTTTTGTGAAGAAGAAAAGGCGATTTTGAAGATCAGGGTCGTCAGGCATATTTGATTGTTCTACAAGAATTTATAAACACCAATTTGGATATAGAGCTGGGATGCACGATGAATGAGGGTGAGCTACGGCAGTTTTTAGAAAAGCTGCTTGATGTCGACAATGAAGTATACAGCACAAGGATGGCTTTTGTATTCTGCCTCAGTTTGTCCGCTTTCTTATGGTGGATACCTGTACTCGGCCCGGCGATCGCCGGCTACATCTGCGGGAGGAAAACAGGATCAATGGTGAAAGGCTTCCTGTGTTCGTTCATCGCCGTAGCGCTCCTGTGTACGATCATAAAAGGAATGTCGGCGATCGTTCTGGGGCACGGCGGTTATCCGGATGTTCCGGCAGATGAGGCTGCAAAAGTCCTTACGGGAACGGCCGGCGCGGTCGCGGATTATCTTCAGACATTCTTTGCAACAGGTACCTCCCATATGAGCTATACCGGAGTCGGCGTTGTGACCCTGTTCGGCGGGGTCGGAGGCCTACTTTCGAGGCAGACGCGCAAAGAAACCGCCTATTTGTTATCCTTGGGAGCGACGGAAGGATCGCCCAGGCAGATGGCAAGGTCCATGCAGCTGTACAGCATG